>JBIKNE010000254.1:0-4191 GCA_044358855.1 Bacteriovoracaceae bacterium
GCCCGTGAGCTTGAATTGGCCCTTGATGAGGCCTTTGCTAACCTCACTGGTGAGCGTTTACCTGCCCGTGCGGAGCTTGAGGGTGACCTTGATGAACAGCTCAAATCCTTGGATTTTACAGTAGATAGCGCCATTAAGCAGGGAATCGATATGGATCTCGACCTGAGCTTTTTAAACGAAGCGCTACCTGGGGATGACAGCTCAACACAAGTAGAGTAGAACCCGCTCATCCATTCTTATTAACTTACTGCCGGGAGGCAGAAAGGAGCATTGTATGCCTAAGGCATCAAACCCTCAAAATCTTGAAATCCGTCTACAAAAAGTTATCGCCGACTGTGGTGTGTGTTCGCGCCGTAAGGCCGAAGTTCTCATCACTGAAGGCCGTGTAGCAGTCAATGGCCTAGTGGTCGTCGAGCTTGGAACGCGTGTGAATCCGCATGTCGATGTTATTTCGGTGGATGATAAAGTCATCGATCTTATGTCGATTGAGAAAGTCTACGTCCTCCTCAATAAGCCACGTGCTTATGTCACCACTGTCAGTGATCCAGAAGGCCGCAAAACGGTGATGGACTTGGTGTGGGGTGTGCCGACACGTCTTTATCCAGTTGGTCGCTTGGACTATCTCTCAGAAGGTCTTCTTCTTCTAACTAACGACGGTGAAATGGCCAATAAGATCATGCACCCACGTTATGAAGTAACGAAAGTTTACGAAGTAAAAGTCTTCGGCCACGTCAATGAAGCCTTGATGGATAAAATCCGCCAAGGTGTAATGACGGAAGATGGTTTAATGAAACCGAAAAGTGTTCGTATGATCGAGCAGCTTCCGAACAAAACTTGGCTTGAATTCCGTCTCTCTGAAGGTAAGAACCGCGAGATTCGTAAAATCTGTGAAGCACTCGACTTAACTGTTGATAAGCTTCGCCGTGTAGCTATTGAAGGTCTCACCATTCAAGGTCTTCCTATCGGCCAGTTTACTTTCCTCTCTAAGAAAGAATTATTAAAAGCTCTTGGTATGAATGAAGATGGTGAGCGCGTGACTCATACGCGTCCGCAATTCGTTTCAGCCAAGAAAACTGTTGATGTGAAACGTGCCACTAAGATGGTTGGTAAAACAGCTCGTCCAGCTAACGATCGCCGTTACCAAGGTTTCCGCAAAGACAAATACTACGAAACTGTGAAGAGCATTAAAGAGCTTGCTGCTCTTAAAGCACAAGAAGAAGCGGGTGGCGCACCTACAACTTCAATGCCGGTCACACAGGGATAGATTGTGATTAGTATCAAGCGTGGCAAGATTCTAGTTTACCGCTTTTACGAGATCGGCTCAGAAGTCGATCTCGATGTGGTGACTCGTCTCATGCAAGAGAAACAGAACACCACGCGCTTTCGCCTCGATCGCCCCGGTAAAACCAGTCTCGTCATTGCCACCGCTCCTTTAACTGTTCATCTGGGGCCTACGGAGTTAAGTCTGCAAGGTCAAAGAATTCAAGCTGAGCTTGATATTCGTGTTTGGCACTTCGGTGGTATGTCGCTTTCTTTCCATATTCCTATTCCAGAGAATTGTTCTTGGGATGAGCTTGTAAAACTTGCGGCATGGCTCGAGCGTGATCAAGAGCTGGATCTCGTTGCGAGAACTAAAGCGCGTGATTTTCAAGCAGAAATTAAATCAGCGATTCCTATCCAAAATGATTGGACCACCTACGAAGACTACGTCGTCTACTTTTTGCAAGAAGTGACGGGCCTTGAAAATGGTGCCATCGATCTTTTTGAGAAAGCCGATGTGGCCGCACTGATGATGGCGGAAACTAACGAACGCCTATCTGATCAAGTTAAGAAGGCCGTGCGCGATGCCACTAATCAATATAGCCGTGATGATCTCGCGGTGATTGATTGGAACTCAGCTCTTGTGATTGAACCTTCGGGTTCAATGGATGTTCCCATGGTGCTGGAGTTTGCTAATTCTCAGCTCTTAGAGATGCGCTATTATGATGATGTCTTGGATGAGAAGCTAGATACGCTTTATAAATCAGTGGCAGGAAAGAAGCCGGGAATTCTGAGCAACATCTATTCTCGTCACGCTGAAGAAGCGGGCCAGATTTATTTAGAGATCGCTGAAGTGGTAGAGAACGTTGAGAACTCACTTAAGGTGGTGGGTGATTTTTATCTCGCAACGATCTTCCGCGTAGCGAGTCAGCGTTTCCGTTTTAATGATTGGCAAAAAAGTATTAATGAGAAACTCAGCAATCTGGCCGAGGTTTCAAAACTTCTTCATTCCAGAGTGTCGGAGAGTCGCAGTCATCTGATGGAGATGATCATCATCGTCTTAATTGCGATTGAAGTGATTCCGTTTGTAGCGGGACTCTTGCGTTAGTTGTCGAGATTCGACAAACCCTGCGCGCCCAACGATTCAGTCAAAGTTTCAAGAGCATATTCAACTGCCTGTTCACCGTACGGAATGCCGTCTTTAGAAAGAGTCGGGAAGTTGGCGTTTTTAACTAGCTGCATGGCCTGCTTCAAGAGTTGCGCCGAAGCTTCGAAATATTCAGTTTCATCTTCCGCTGCGAGAACGTGCACCAGCAAAGTGTGCGCGTGTTTCAGTAAACGCACTTGCATGGGAGTTAAGTCATGCGTTTCCACTTTCAACACGAGTTCAGTTGAGGAGGTGTTAATGACTTTGTTCATGCAGGTCTTCCTTTAAGAAAAGTTCACTCAAGGAAACTTCTCGACAGAACTCCATGGAATTTTAAGGGTTTTTACAGGAGCAAAGCGCTCTAGTCAGATATGACGCACTGGTAATACAGTCTACAGCACTCAGATATATGTAGACAGCTAGTGGCTGAATCGGCTATTTTTCAAGCACTTCTGACGCGGGATGGAGCAGTCTGGTAGCTCGTCGGGCTCATAACCCGAAGGCCGTAGGTTCAAATCCTACTCCCGCAACCAAAAATTTCCCAAGGGTTACGTTCACGCGTAACCCTTTTTTTTGGTTCAAAAACAACCTTCGGGCGAAACCTCGGGCCACTTATAACAAAACGAAAATCTCCTTCAAATTTGTGCTTCGGACAGTGCATGAAAAATAGCACCATATCTGTATTTAAATAATCGGATGTCTAAACCAACTAAACACTACGATAAATGGCGTATCTGTTGCTAACCGAGAAGAGCGGCTGACTTGATTGTTGCTCAAATGACAAATTCGCCCGTTAAGTCCGAAGCTTGCAGCTTTTCTTCTTTGCGGCAAACTATTTGAGGACGCCTCAAGCTTTAGTGTTCCATGATTGAATCATCCTGGCATGAGAATCGTAGGCGGGCACGTTCCTTGCGCCAGAATGAGACGGGCGAATTTGCAGCCGATAAGTTTTACCAACACACAAGTCCGCCAGTTAAGAAACATTGGAGTGCGGTCGTTTTCGTAGAGTCGATGTATCTTAGAGTTCGAACCCCGGCCGATCATTTCTATCCACTGTATAGTTCATTCTGTTCAATTCTTCAAATTCCTCTGGCGGCAAGTATCCAAGCGATGAATGCAGCCGCTTCTTGTTGTAGACCTCCTCAATAAAATGGGACACGTTGCCGATCACGTCCAGGTACGTCTCGTACTCTCGCATGTAGACTTCGTCGTACTTTAGCGTCTTCATGAACGACTCCGTCCACGCGTTGTCGTAGGGATTCCCCTTCGCAGAGCACGAGGCATGGAACCCATGTTCCTCGAGTACCTTAATGTAGTCTTCACACAGATATTGAACTCCGCGGTCGCTGTGATGAATCACCCCGCGAGGCGGTTCTCGTCTCATAATCGCCATCCTCAGTGCGTCCACCGCCAGCTGCCCATCGATTCTCTTCGATATCGCGTACCCGATCACCTTGTGCGAGAAAAGGTCCAGGATCACCGCGAGATAAACGAACCCATTGTTGATCCGAATGTATGTGATGTCCGCCGTCCACACCTGGTTGACGCCATCAATGACCATGCCCTTGATGTGGTTCGGGTACACCAGGCAGTCGTGGGCAGAGTTCGTCGTCGCCACATACTTCCTCGTCGGGCGAATCTGCAGCTCGAACTTCTCAAGCACGCGGCGAAGCCGCGTCTCCCCAACCTTTATCCCATTGCGCCCCAGGTATCGCATCAGTGGACGATAACCCGCACGTGGAAAATCCACCCTGACGCGCTCGATGGCGTCTCGTAGGTCAGCG
>JBIKNE010000255.1:0-4190 GCA_044358855.1 Bacteriovoracaceae bacterium
CATGGTAGGACTTAGAGCGGGCGATGAGACCCCGTTGGAGACCACCCATGATGCCTTGGATAATCATCAGAGCAGATGATGAGAGAAAAAGCCCCGCCAGCGCCAAGAACAAAAGTCCTTGGCGAGTGCGGGCGCGGAAAAGATAATTCAAAAAATAGCGATAAAACGCGCTCATTATAAATCGTAGAAGCGTTTTTTAGACTTTGCCAATTCAACTAATAACGGTGCCGGATGATAGCGCTCTTGCGAAATTTCAGCAGCAAACTGTTGCATCGCCGAGAGAATTCGATCAAGCCCTTCAGCATCGGCATACATCAATAGCCCACCTTTGAAGGGAGGAAAGCCCGTACCGTAGATCATTCCAAGATCGACCACTGAGGCCTTATCAATAATTTTATCGGCCAAGCAATATGCGGCTTCATTGATCATGGGAAGAAACAAACGCATCTGTAAAAGAGTTTCATCAATGCTCAAAGATTTCGTAGGAAGGAGTGCTTCAACTTCAGGGTTGCGGCCAGCGACTTTCCCTTTCTCATCATAAAGGAAAAAACCTTTATTATTTTTACGGCCCAGTGCCCCCGTCTGAGTTAGTCGAGTTGATAGTGCTGATGCCTTAGCGCGAGTACCAAGCCCCGCTTCCATAATTTTACCGACTTTCTCACAGACATCGAGTCCCACTTCATCCATCAAACGACATGGCCCCATGGGCATACCAAAGTTCAATGCTGCCTGATCGATGTCTTGAATGGAAACTCCCGCCTCTAATAGATAGGCTGCTTCATTTAGATAAGGCGCCAAAATGCGATTAACTAAAAATCCTGGTCCATCATTGACGATGACTGGTGTCTTTTTAACATCAAGTGCCCACTTATAAAGTGTTTGCAAAGTTTTCTGAGAGACCCCAGGGTGAGCTATGATTTCAACCAAAGGCATTTTATTAACCGGATTAAAGAAATGCAAACCGGCAAAACGAGATGAATCTTTCAGTGCTCCGGCCATTTCAGTCACTGACAAGGAAGAAGTATTAGACGTGAGCAAACAATCTGGACGCACCTTGGTTTCAAGCTCGGCAAAAACTTTTTTCTTCACATCCATATTTTCCACAACGGCTTCAACCACCATATCAACACCTTTGAATCCATCAAAGGTAAGTGTCGGTGTGATCGAGCGCATTTTGCGATTGAAGTCATCTTCACTCATGCGCTTTTTTCGAAGGGCAGATGAAAAATTCCCCGAAGCCTGTTTAAGTCCTAACTCTAAGGCCGGTTGAGAAATATCTTTCATAAGTGGTGCTTGGTCACTATTAGCAAACAGCCAAGCAATACCACCACCCATCACACCTGCACCCAAGACTCCCCCACGTTTAATACTAGGAAGCTGATCTTTATTTTCAATTTTTTTGGAATTATCAGTTAAAAAGAAAATGTGCTGAAGATTACGAGACACTACCGTTTGCGAAAGATCACCGAAGGCCTGCGCCTCCATGGCGAGATAGGCCTCTCGACCTTTACCAGCACCCGCATCTAACACTTCTAGAATTTTCAAAGGAGCGGGATAAAAACCCTTGGATTGCTCCATGACTTTTTCGCGAGCTTTTTGAAAAATTATTTTACGCGTGAGAAAGTTCTCAGTCGCTACTCGCTCAAAAGCTTTCTCCAATCCACCCTTCTTCGATGGCACGGGCTTCATAATAAGTGCAGGAACAAGTTCCAACATCCTTTCGGTAGGAAGAATGGCTTCCACTAATCCCATTTTTAGCGCAGCTCGGCCTCGTACTTGGCGACCTGTAAGAATCATATCAAGTGCATTAGGCAATCCTACTTTGCGAGGCAAACGATAAGTTCCACCGAAACCAGGAAGAACACCTAACATGACTTCAGGAAGTCCGAGTGCAGTCTTAGAATTATCAGAAGCATAGATACGTTCACAGGCCAAAGACAACTCAAGCCCTCCGCCCAAGCAAACTCCATCAACCACCGCGGCGGTAGGAATTTTAAGATCCTCAATCATGTTGTAAAGCAGCTGACCGTGTTCCGCTCCACGAGCAGCTTCGGCTTCTGTTTTGAGAGAGTTGATCAAAGAGATATCGACACCAGCTAAAAACACACCTGGCTTGTGAGAGAAAAAGATCAACGCCTTAATTTCTTTTTTCTGTTTGGCCTGAATTTCAGTCAAAACTCTCCGCAACTCCTCTAGGGCGTCTTTCGTGAGAGTCGTCATGGATTTCTTCTCATGCTTACCAAATCCCACGTAAGCAATGTGATTTTTAATTTCAAGAGTGAGTATCTGCAAATTCATATCATCCTCAGTTCTGTAAATTTTCAATCAAGGTCGCGCCACCTTGTCCGCCACCGATACATAGAGTCGCTAGGCCGTAGCGCTGTTTACGACGACGTAGTTCGTGAGCAAGTGTCACCACTAAGCGAGAGCCTGTTGAACCCACCGGGTGGCCTAAAGCAATTCCTCCGCCGTTCACGTTAAGTTTCTCAGCTGGAATATCGCCAAGCGCTTCAATTCCCCATTTCGCCGCGAGAGTGTTGTCTTTCATTACGCGTTGGCAGGCGATCACTTGAGCTGCGAAGGCCTCATTTAATTCAACCAAATCCATTTGACCCAAATTCATTCCTGCACGCTTTAACACTCCATGAGTGGCGAGCACTGGCCCCAGCCCCATGCGCTCAGGCTCAAGGCCATGGAAGTAATAGTCCACCATGCGCGCCATTGGATTAAGGTTATATTTTTTGACGGCTTCTTCTGAACACATCAACCACACTGAACCACCATCAGTGATGGGACATGCATTGCCGACAGTGACTGTACCAGTACCTTTTTCAAAGTAAGGTTTCATCTTGCCGAGGCCTTCAACCGTAGAGTTTGCTCGCGGACCGACATCATCATTTAAAACACGATCAAGGGCCTTACCCATCGTGATAGGAAGAATTTCTTCTTTAAAGCGGCCTTCTTTACTAGCAGCAACAGCACGTTGATGAGAGCGATTAGCAAACTCATCTTGCTCGAGGCGTGTGATACCTAACTCACGCGCGAGCTTCTCTGCGGTTTGACCCATGTTGAGTCCGCAGAAAGGATCGGTGAGGCCCTGCTCAATGGCGATGATGGGTTTCAAGTAGTCTGGGCGAAATTTCGAAAGGATACCAAGTTTCTGCATACTTGATTTGGCTTTCATCAAATCAACAAACAGTGCCGTCATCTTTTTGCTAAACAAAAGTGGCATCTGACTCATACTCTCCGCACCACCCGCAAAAATCACATGCGAGCGACCAGAAACGATTTTATCAAAACCTTGTGAGAGCGCTTCCATGCCGGAAGCACAGTTGCGATGAACGGTGTAGCCCGAAGTTTTTTTATCCAGACCCGCTTCCAGGGCGATCACGCGTCCGACGTTAGGATATTTTGCGGGAGTTCCGGTGTTACCAATAATGACTTCATCCACTGCATCGGCCGGGAGCCCATGCTTATCCATCAAATGACGTATGAGATAGTGAGCAAGATATGGGGCCGCGACTTCTTGTAAATCAGCGCCTGACTTCACTTGCGGGGTACGCTTGCCTTCCACGAGGTATACAGCTTTCATGAGACCTATCCTTGGTATGGGGAATTCACTTATTGATTTTAAATCTCAATCAAGCTTACGCCAAGGATTTGCGAGAATAAAAAAAGGCCCTCAAAGAGGGCCTTTTTTAAGATCATGTGAGGAAAGACTTAGAACACCACCAACACACCCGCGAAGATCGACAACGCGTTGGATTGAATAATGTCGTCACCAAGCTCTTGCAAGCGGCGTTGGTCGGGAGCGTTGAACGGATTTACTCCGCTATCGCCTTCAGAGCCGCCGAAGCCGCGTGAGTATTGGAACTCAACGTTAAGACCCACTGAGCGAGTGATCAACACTTCAGTACCTGCAGTTAAAATTCCTGTCGCGTAGCTTGAAGTATGTTTCTCATTACCAAAGTTATTACCGAACTGAGCGAACTCGCTGTTATCAGCATACTCAAGGCTCATACGGTTATAACCAAGACCTGCACCAATGTATGGACGGAAGCGTTCACCACGAGTGATGAAGAACTTACCGTAAAGATCCACTCCGATATTACTGTACTTAATTTCGCGAGCATTACCATAAATGTTGTTATAACCGAAACCGTAAGCTTGGTTACCGTAAACGTTAGCGA
>JBIKNE010000256.1:0-4174 GCA_044358855.1 Bacteriovoracaceae bacterium
TGGTGGCTGCCAGTTGGATCACATTCCCCACGCAGATGATCACTCGATTGCTTTAAAAGATCGTGTTTGCCTGGTTGAGCGTGAGATGATTATGTCAGAAATCAAGCGCCACAAAGGTAATAAGTCAAAAGCTGCTCAGTCGATGGGCATCTCACGAGAGGCGCTTCGTAAAAAGCTGATTATGTCTGACGATGTGATCGCTCAGCTCAAGAATCCTCAAGCGAAACCGGCCCCAGTGGTTATCGAGAAAGAGGTAGAAGACCAAGAAGAAGCGGCCTAAAACGCTCTTGTTTTGTTTCTCAAGATTCAACCGATAAGACGGCATAACCATTTGGAGATGCCGTCTTGCAGGACTTGTTACCTTTCCTTCAAAATTTGCGTGCGCTCGATCTCATCGATATTTTAGCGGTGAGCTTCATCGTTTATCGCATGCTGATGATCGTGCAAGGTACGCGCGCGGTGCAAATGCTCTTAGGCCTTGGTGCCATGGCCGGCCTGTGGTGGGGCGCTAATACCTATGAGCTGCATGCCTTAAGTTGGCTTCTGCAATTATTTTTTGATTACCTTTTCATTCTCGTCATCGTGTTATTTCAAGATCAAATTAAGAGCGCGTTGGCGCTCTTTGGTGGAACACGTTTTGTCGGTCGCACTGGCAAAAACAAGATGGATCAGCATATCGAGGAAGTAGTAGCGGCCTGTATGGCCCTTTCTCGCGAGCAAACCGGTGCACTTGTCGTGTTTGAAAAAAATCACGGGTTATTGAACTATTCTTTAACTGGCACACGTTTAGATGCGCGCATTCACTCTGATGTTCTCTACGCACTTTTTCAGAATAATTCACCATTGCATGATGGTGCTGTGATTATTTTTGATGGTATGATTCAGTCAGCGGGCTGTTTTCTTCCTCTCTCAAAATCGGGTGAAGTTGATCGTCACTTTGGTACTCGCCACCGTGCTGCTCTTGGTATTAGTGAAGTATCTGATGCCGTCGTTGTAGTTGTTTCGGAAGAAACTGGCAAAGTACAAATTTGTCACGATGGTATTTTTCAAGAAGTGCTGGATGAAAACTCTCTGCGTCGCGGATTGCGTCAGCGACTGCTACATTCAGAGCGTAATAGCAGCGCTGCCGAACGTGAGGTGGGAGCATGAAGTTGCGCTTTCGTTCACGTAAACATTCGCTCAAATTGGTGGCGCTTTTCACGGGAACTATTCTTTGGTTCTATGTCTTGAATGCCTCACGAATTCGCTTAGAAAAAACGGTCACCTTACAATATGTGTTAGGTGATAATGTGGTCTTTGCAGGCAAGCCCCCACAAGAAGCGACAGTGGTACTAGAAGGTCCACGTGCTTTTATGCGCACGATGATGGAGCGAGAAGAGAAAATCTTAGTGGATATTTCTCGTGCACCTTGGAGAGATAATCTGCGTCCTAAGCCCACGCTTAAAGATGAAGACTTAAAACTTCCCTTCGGTGTCAAAGTGGAGAAGATTACTCCGCGAGTTTTACCGCTCAGGTTGGAGCGCAAGGCTAGTAAAATTCTACCAGTTCGCTATACTTTGTCGGGTGATTTGCCCGCTGATTTGCAATTACTAAAAGCACAAATTAAGCCGACGGAAGTTGAAGTGGTGGGGCCGCGAAGCTTGATTAGTGGACTCAAGGAAGTGCTGACAAAACCGATTGAAGTGGAAAGCCTTTATGGACAAAACTCCCTCGGTCTTGAGTGGAATTTACCGGATGAACGTTTATTGATTTCTCGCCCTACCAGCGCCCAGTTGAACTATCAGCTCAAAGCGAAAAAAGCTAATTTAGTACTGGAACGTGTGCCTATTCGAATTTTGGGTGAAGGCCGGATGGTCAAAGAGCAAACGGTGACACTGGTGCTGTGGGCACCAACAGATATGGCCCGGCGAGTAGATAAGTCTGATTTGAATGTTCAGGTCTGGGCAGAAGTCCCAGAAGGTATTCGTGGTAAGAGTGAAGTGGAGCTTCGCGCCGTACTGCCTCCACGCTTACATTTGGTCGATATTCGCCCTAAGAAAATCCTGGTAGGGCCAAGGTAGCCGCGGTATCCTGAAAGCCTCTTCACATAGAGGTAAAATCATGAGTTCAAAGCGTAATTTATTTGGCACAGACGGCATTCGCGGTAAGGCCAATGTTCATCCCATGACCGGCGAAGTGGCGATGGCCTTGGGCCGTGCGGTCACATACTATTTTCAGCAACAAGCTTCCACCCGCAAACCTTTGATCATCATCGGTAAGGACACACGATTATCGTGTTATATGCTCGAGCAGGCCTTCTCCGCTGGTGTGTGCTCACAAGGTGGTCGTGCCATTTTCACAGGACCTCTGCCAACCCCAGGTGTCGCCTTCGTTACCCAGAGCATGCGTGCTGATGCCGGTGTGATGATCTCTGCTTCTCACAATCCCTTTGAAGATAACGGAATCAAAATTTTTGATCGTTCCGGCCACAAGCTGCCTGATGAAGTGGAAATCGAATTAGAGAAAATGATTTTGAATCCGTCGTTGATACCTACGAAAGTTGGTGCGGAATTAGGTAATGCGCGTCGCTTAGACGAGGTGATTGGCCGCTATATCGTTCATGCGAAATCAGCTTTTAACAATCACTACTCACTAGAGGGTTTACGCATTGTGGTGGATGGCGCGAATGGAGCTGGCTATAAATTGGCCCCTCAAGTCTTTGAAGAATTAGGTGCGGAAGTTATTTCTCTCGGTAAAGATCCTAATGGTATGAACATTAATCAAGGCTGTGGTGCTCTTCATCCACAGAACTGTGCTGATCACGTAGTTAAGTTTCGCGCTGATCTTGGAGTGTGTGTAGACGGTGATGCTGATCGTGTGGTGTTGATTGATCGTGATGGCACGGTGATCGATGGCGATAAGCTTATCGGGTTGACGGCACGTTTTTTAAAAGAGAGTGGTCAGCTCGATAACCAAAATGAAATTGTGGGCACTGTGATGTCAAATTTCGGTTTAGAAATTTTCCTTAAAACACACGGCATGTCACTTTATCGCACACAAGTCGGTGACCGCTATATTGTTGAGCGCATGCGCGCCAATGGCGCTCTGTTTGGTGGTGAACCTTCAGGGCACTTAGTCTTCAAGCGTCACTCGACAACTGGGGATGGCATTCTTGCAGCACTCAAAGTGATCGAGTGCATGAAGCATTACGGAAAAGGCCTCAAAGAGTTGGCCGATGAAGTAGAACTTTATCCGCAAATTCTTTTGAATACGACCATCTCTAAGAAAACTCCCTTTGAAGAAGTTCCGGCGATCGCTCATGCAGTGAAAGCCGCTGAAGCAGAACTCAAAGGTACCGGCCGTCTTTTGTTGCGCTTTTCAGGCACTGAACCTCTTGCCAGAGTTATGGTGGAAGGGCGTGATGCGGTTCTGGTCAAGCGCCTGTGCCGTGAACTAACTGATCTTGTAGCCAAGTCTTTGGGGTAGCTGTGAATGTACGTCTAGGTGTCAATATTGATCATGTAGCAACGTTACGCCAACAGCGCGGTGAGAGTTATCCTAGTGTCTCTCGTGCCGCTGATATGGCCCTCCAGGCAGGCGCTGATCAAATTACCATTCATTTACGCGAAGACAGACGGCACATTCAAGATAGTGATCTGGCGCCGGTACACGATCTTTGTCGCCATTACGGTAAGCCACTTAATTTAGAAATTGGCTGTGATCCGGATATTGTGGAAATCGCCTGCCGTGAAAAGCCAGAATGGGTCTGTCTCGTGCCAGAAAAGCGTCAAGAGCGTACCACCGAAGGAGGACTGGCCTTGAGTGATGAACTCACTTGGAGTCGAGTTTTGATGGCGGTGAATAAATTGGCGCAAAAAAGTTCGAAAACGAAAGTGTCTCTGTTTGTCGAGGCCAATCCGGCGACACTCGAGCGTTGTTTGAAGTTACCGATTCATGCCGTGGAAATTCACACCGGTGAATACGCCAAAGATTTCCTTGAGGGTAAAGAGATCAAACATCACTTAGTTCAGTACGCCCAAGGTCACAAAATAATAAAGTCAGCTGGTCGTGGCTATCATGCCGGCCATGGGCTGACTAATGAGTCACTTAAGCCTCTTATCGAGGCCTCTCTGTTTGAAGAATATAATATTGGACATTGGATTGTGGGAGAGTCACTTTTTCGTGGCATGGGCCC
>JBIKNE010000258.1:0-4143 GCA_044358855.1 Bacteriovoracaceae bacterium
TAGATGATGAGGGCTGGATGCATAAGGTAATTATCCGCCATATGCCTGAACTCGCACCAAAGCTTAAAGGAATCGAAACTGCCTTTAATCCTTGGAAGAATTAACTAAAGGAACTGCTATGATGAAGTTAACACTTTTACTCTCGCTACTGATGTTGTTCGCTTGTTCTACAACAAGTAAGAACTCTCGTACGCTTTCTTCAGTTGAGAAAGAATTAACTGGAACCTATCTTGGCGCTGCGGTTTATAACCGCGGCCGAGTGGGACCAAATAAACCAGCGGTACGTATTTACTTTGATCCGATTCAAGGTGAGACAGGTAAGTACAACGTTGTGTTGCTGGAATACGTTGATCTATTGAAGATGGCACCAAGTTATATTGCGTCTAACAAGCTTCCGCTGGTTGCGAGAACATTTGGTTATCTAAAAAACATCACGCATAACATTTCTGCTTACGAAGCTGTGCCGGGAGCAAAAGAAAATACTTTTGAACTTTGGCCGCTGGTTGTTTCTGGTGATCAGATTGTTGTGAAACGTGATGCCACTCCACGCATCCTTACTTTAGATGCTGAAGCAACAGTCGCTGCACCTCTTGATGGAGCAACGATTAGCAAAACATCTGAGGGTGAGCCTAACGAAATTTTCTTCACGAAGGCAAAAGGTGGAAGAAAGCCAGGACTTCAGTTAAAGACGGCGCGCACGGCTTATAAAATTGCCAAGCTTGAATCAACTTGGAGAAAGGACTTTTTGAAAGGCCCCTACCTTTCTCAGTACTACAAGCGTGACGATGTGGTGTTGAAGTTGCGTGATAACAATATCGCCGATTTCGTACTTAATCCGAAGTATGCCAAGACCTCGGCAAAAAAACGTGCAGCTATGTTCACTCATCCTGATTCAGCATTCTTGCAAGGTGAATTCAGTGTGACTGAGCCTCGCGAAGGCATGTTCTTGTTCCAATCAGTTAATGCTGATGACAAGACCAATGGGATTGTGAAAAACAAGATCGGTCTCTTCATCGATATCTTCGATGCCACGAAATCTCTGGGTCAGGATGTGGTGGAACTCGCACTCATCGATTCAGAAAAACCAGCTGACTTCTTGATGTACTACGAAGATCCGGAAAATGGAGAAGGTACAAATCCAGCAGCTCCTCAGCAATAAATAAAAAACCGCCTTCGGGCGGTTTTTTTTTTACTCTTGAACCTCAGCACCTTCTACCGCTGGAAAGAATACTTGTTTCTGGCCGACCACATGGCCTGATGGAATCGCCGTGCCTAACTCTTTTAATTGAAAGACACTCTTAGGAAGATTCAGCGACTCTCTGACTTTATCCATCGTTTGCGGCACAAATGGATAGAGCATGATCATCAGATTCTTTAAGACATAGAAACAGGAATAGAGTGCATCTTGGCGACCTTGCAATTCAGCGCGATCATCATGCGGCTTGTACTGCACAAAGAAGGAGTTAATGAGACGAGCGTAATTTTCAATTTGACCTAAGAGAGTCAAGTACTCGGCTTTCTCCATATTCTTCACATACATCTGCACAATCTTCATGGTTTCTTTTTCAGCTTTCTCTAACAACTTGCCCTCAGGAACCTTACCGTCAAAGCGCGAATGAGCGGCGGAAATGGGCTTCTCAATCGCCGCATTCATCGGCCCTGCCAAGAACTTGTTACGTTCCTTGAAGGTCTCAAAATCAAAATTAGACTGCTTATCGGCGAGGCCAAGAGTGGAGAGGAAGTAGCGCAGTTGATCCGGGTGATAACCCATCTCTTCAGTCAACTGATCAGCAGTATAGTAGTTACCGGTCGACTTACTCATCTTTTCGCCATTAACCAGTAAATGGAAAACCGAATAGACATCCGTCATCGTCCAATTGTCTTTCACTCCCAGCCACATCGCTCCTTGCATCAAGACATAGAAGTAGACGTTGTCTTGTCCTAAAAATTGAAAGATGCGTGCCTCCGGATCTTTCCAAAAACGTTGATACTCTGAAGGATCCCGGCCTTTTTTCTTGAGGGCCACTTTGGTAAATGAAATAGGAGCAATCAGAGAGTCCGGCCACACATATAGTGTTTTATCTTTCATGCTGGGATCTATCGTTGCTGGAACTGGAATACCCCAAGTCACGTCTCGCGTGATCGAGCGCAGCGCCCAGCCATTCATCAATTGAGTGGGAACACCGGCATCGTTAAGCATTTTGAGCCCAACAGTAAAATAAGCTTTGTTTTCAAATTGCACCACCACTTTTTTCCCAGGAGCGTAGCGTGACTTATGTTTCGGTAGTGTTGGGCGCATCTCTTTGAAGAGGGGCTCGTGGGTATTATCAAATTGAAAAGCTGGTTGAACCGTTTCAAAAACTTCGTTAAACACACCTTTGCGCCACTTGTTTTGTTTCGACTTAATCCATTCTGTGAGCTGATCGCCGACTTTCCACATATCGAGCCACAAATGATCAGTATCTTTAAGTATCGGAGTGGCGTCAGAGAGTGATGATTTAGGATTAATCAATTGTGATGGGTCATACTGCGTGCCACAGACTTCGCACTCATCACTATAGGCACGCTCATTGTTGCAATTCGTGTTAGGGCATTTGCCTGTGACGTTTCGATCTTGCAAAAATCGACTGAGCTTTGGATCAAACCATTGCTTAGTGGTTTTTTTTTCTAAGAGGCCATTGTCCCAAAGTTTTTTCATAAACTCTTGCGACGTCTCGACGTGAGTGGGGTAGCAATCGGGTTGAGATGTGCCTGAGAAAATATCGTAGGAGATACCATAGCGTGTCGTGGTTGCTACTTGTTCATCATGAATCTTGTCGATGAATTGACGTACCGGAATACCTGCCTTGTGGGCCGCCACTTCTGAAGTGGATCCATGATCATCATTGCCAGAAACAAACAAAACATTTTCTGCGCCAATCCACATGCGCATATAGCGTGCCATTATATCTGGAGGGACAATTGCACCGGCCATATGACCTAAATGAAGTGGACCATTGGCATAGGGCATACCTCCCGTCACCACCGCAGTTTTAGGCGGAGTGAGGCGAGAGAGAACTTCAGCAACATTTTGTGGCGGCGTGAAAACAGGTTTATTCATCCGCCTATTGTAAGTCAAAAGAGCAGTAGGCGACCAACAGTTTTGCTATGACATTCTGCAGAAGTTATTCAAAACTTCAAGGAGTTGGCATCGAATTTAAAGCTTTTTGGTGCGTTGAAATCGACGGCCGGTTTTCATAGAATAGTTCTATGAGAAGAGGTTCTGTCTTCTCGTTAGCAATCAAAGACATCTTGTTCTGTTCGAAGAGAAATTATTTCCGAGGTCACGTCCGAAAATTTCTCCTCATGTGCGTTTCGCGCTTGTTTATCAAGTCGTTAGCAGAACTATGTCTTGGCCTGATGTTTGCTCTTTTATGGTCTTTGAGGAGAAAACGCATGACACCACCGATTCATACTACGCAAAGATTGATTGATGATTTTCAAAAGGGCCACGGGATTCCATTAACGTTACGAAAGCCCCGTTTCTGGGCGAAACCTTTTGATGCCTATTATGATATTTCCACCAAGCAATTAATGCTTCCACGCACGGCACGCGGGCCAGTTTTACGCGAATTTGTGTTCCACGAATTGGGCCATGCGCTCATTGATCAGTATGTCGTCCCACTGAAGCTTCTATCCCGCTTTGTGAGCGAGAGCCCTGGGCTTTCACGCACTAAAGCGATTGAGCTTATGGAACAGGATGTTCCGGCGCCAGGTGGGTGGGTGAGTTGGTATGCCATGGTCAACGGCACCGAGGACTTCTGTGAGGTTCTCGGTGCCTATGCCACCAATGATTACCGCCGCAAAGGCCTTTGGAGGTTTGCCGGCTTTGAATTTGATGTGACTCAAGATCGTCTTTTACAAAAAAAGATTGATTGGGTGGAGGAGATTTTGATGGCATGTTGGCAGCAGGCGAAATAGCATTTCTTTATGCATAATCATCACCACCACGGACACGCTCACGGCCATCATCATCATCATGGGCACAGTCACTCCAATCAAAAGAATATTTTGTTGGCGTTCGGACTTAATGCCAGTTTTGCTGTCATTGAATTCGTCGGTGGCTATCTGACAAATAGCGTAGCGATCTATTCCGACGCTCTT
>JBIKNE010000259.1:0-4125 GCA_044358855.1 Bacteriovoracaceae bacterium
CACTTCCCACAATAATCGGAGCTAGCGTTGCGGTGAGTGTACGTGGACGAGTGGCCGCGAGCCACGCCTGAACTTTTGTCATAACGTTTCCTGTGAAGAGCGAATGAAGGGGGCGATCACTTGGGCCAGTTCAATAGGATTATCTAGCGGCAAGCGATGAGAGCCTTTGATTTGTTTTTTTTCAATATTGGAAGGTAGATTTTTTTGAAGCTCAAGATACTTAGCATCAGCGAGGCCTGAGATATGCATAATCGGTGGGAGTCGCTTGTCGCTGAGGCTTTCAGATAAATTTTTTTGAGTGGCGGTACTGAGAGTGAGTAAAAGCTTGGCCCACTTTTGCCGGTCATTCTGATTAAGTGAAAGTGATGTTGGTGTTGAGTCTTGCAAGACACTTTGCTGATTCCATTCAATCCAAAAGCGCTCTTGATCTTCTACCAGAAGTTTTGCCCAGCGCTGATCTTGTTTGAGTCGTTGGTTTTTTTCTTCTTCAAACTTTAATCCTGGATGCGCTGATATTGCGACAATGCCTGAGTAGGCACCCGGCGCTTCAGTTACTGAGGTGAGTGCTAAACGTCCACCCATAGAGTAACCCACTAAAACAGGCCTTGTTCCGTGTGCCATGGCAAATTGTGCGAGAAATTGTCCGGCTTCATGAATGGATCTGGCACCTTCGACATAATTAGACCAATTGATGACTTCGCAGGCGACACCAGTGTGCTGAGATAAGGCTTCAGGAAAATCTGCAAGCTGAAGTTCATTTCCTAAAAAACCAGGCAAAATCCAGATGGGATTTTTCATAGCTTCTCCCAATGATCTTTGAAGGCTTCTGTTTCTTCATTTGAGGGAAGAAGTTCAATAAAGGCATGAGGTGCTTCGATATGAAGATCGTTTGAATAAGTCATCTGCCAGAAATCTGCGAGGGCCTTAAAGCTTTGCTCATGAGAGTTTAAAAATAGCGGAGAAGGGAACATGCGTTTAAATATTTTGCCACCACTATTATTCATTACAACCAGTCGCGTATGAGTATCTGTTGAGAGATGGCGTAAGGCCCAGAGACCTTGCATGTCATACATAACGGTGAGATCACCTAAGAGTGCCCAGTTTTCAATACCGGCTCGTGCATGGCCCAAAAAGCTAGAAACTTGTCCGTCTATTCCATTGAGACCGCGATTTTCTTGAATTTCAAATTGCTTAGAAAATAATGCGTGCTCATTCCAATCGCGCACTGGACGACTGTTGCCTAAGTACATCATTGAATGAGGCGGAGCTTGAATTGAGAGCTGGCGAACAAGCGCGGCTTCCGAGTGAGGAAATTCAACTAGAAGTTTTTCACGCTTCTCGGCCACGATACGATCTTCTTGATGAAACTCGGATTGAAGATTTGTTTTTACACCCGTCTTCATCCAGCCCCCAAGCCAGCTGGATAATTCCCCTGTCGTGAGGCCTCTACCAGGAAGGCCACTCCATTGTGTTCTACCGAATGAAACAACAGGGCCGGGCCACTTCTCAAGATCACGCCACAAGCGCCAAGAGGGGACTCCGCCAAGACGTATCACTCCATCAAATTCGCCGCGTTTGAGCCAGCGACGAGCGACACGATCAGCTGAGTGAATCATATTTGGCATATCAGCTTCGCGTATACCTGAGCTGGCTTCCGCGAGCACCGGTGCTTGATACCAGCGACAAAATGTTTTTACAATTTCGACTTCGTCAGCTTGTAAGGATCCGATTAAGACGAGTGGTTTTTTAAAATCAGGAAAGTGTGTAGTGATTTCACCAAAAGTGATTTTGCCTGCTTCGTTATTTTTAAGTGAAGGAAGCATGAGATCATTTTTCGACCATAATGGTTCATCGTGACAAAGATTGATGTGAATCGGGCGACGGCGATTCCAGTTGGCACACCAGTTAGGAAGTGCTTCACCTTCTTGCCAATCGATTGTGGTCGGAGCGTAGTCGCCAAAAATATTCACTTGTTCCATGCTTTGTGGTGAGCCTGTTCCCCGATGCTCACGAGGTCTATCGGCGGTAACAAAGACCAGGGGCACATTAGTGGCGTGGGCTTCAATCGCGGTGGCCAATAATTGCGCTACCGCAGTTCCTGAAGTGACACTGACGAGGACAGGTGCAAGGTCTCGCTTGGCACGTCCGAGAGCAAAAAAAGCAGCAGATCGTTCATCAAAGAAACTTAATACTTCAAAATTCCATTTATGGGCGCAGGCTTCAATCGCTTGAAGCATGGGTGCGTTTCGACCGCCAGGACAGATAACGATGGTGCGCAGACCAAGCGCATGCAGCTCGGCCAAAAGTGAGAGAGCACCAGCTACTCCGCTAGTCCCCAACACTTTTTCACGCTCAAGATTTTTTCCTGAATCTCTCTCCATTCGACCTCTACATTTGAGCCGGCGACCACTCCACAGCCCGCTGGAATAAAAATCTCATTAAGGCGCATGCGGATTTGTCGTAATGCTACAAGCGCCCACGCTCTACCATCAACCGTGTTACGAACGACCCATGGTGCCGCGAAGTCAGCGCGTGTTTCATGTCCTGGTAAACCATGAAGCCATTTAAGAGCTTCAGGTGTTCGAGGAAAAACACCAACGGCGGGAGTTGGGTGTAAAACTCTGAGCATTTCATTCGCATCTAGCTCATTGTCTGCGATCAACTCAATCGCCGTTTTAAGATGCTCCACTGAGCCGGCTTTGACCCAAGTGGTGGTTCCCACTTTCACTTCACCGAAAGGCCGTAAATTATCACGAATATTCTCTACCACAAGGGCATGTTCCAGGGCGTCCTTCTTTTCTTGTTCAGGAGTTCTTTGTTGATTTGTCCAACGTGTTCCCGCCAAGGCCATTGTCTGGAGCTTACGACCGCCGCTCTCAATTTTGAATAACCACTCAGGTGTCGCACCCAAAACACTCTCGTGGGCCATCTCGGCGCCATAAAGCACGAGCTCCGAACCGATCTTAGTGGCATTTTTCAAAGCGTCCGCCCAATAGGAGGTCGCCTCGGGCAGTTGAGCTGTTTGAAAACCCCAGGGAACACCTTTTTGAGCGCTTCCTTTTACGATAAGCGCTTGAAGTTCCTGAAATGACGTGTGAAATAGTTCAGGGGCCGATGAATGAAAGTCTAATTTCGGGAATTTAAGCCCTTTGCCACATTGAGACAATTCTTCACGTCCAACAATTCGTGATCGCCTGGCGTTAAGAAATCTTGGACTATCCTTAGAGAGAGGTTTAAAAGGCATGATAGCGATTTCCCACTCAGAAACTTTAGGCGACGCGTCCCAAGGACCTTCAAGAAGAAGAATCTGATTCGGAGAGATCTCAAATATAAAACGACCTTCAACCATGAAGGTCATCATAGGGAGGACCCTGCATGAATGTAAAGTTCGCAGGTCTCGATATCGGGGGCAAAAATTTTACGGTCATCGCCGGCCCCTGTGCGATTGAAAACGAAGATCAAATGATGCAAGCCTCTCACGCTGTGAAAGCAGCTGGGGCGCATGTTTTGCGTGGTGGTTTATATAAACTACGTACGCGTCCAGATGCCTTCCAAGGTTTGGGGCGTGATGCTTTTCCATTGGTCAAACAAGCTAAGCTTAAAACCGGCTTACCATTTTTGACGGAAGTCACTTCGGTGTCGCAAGTGGAAGCGCTTGCTGACGTCGCTGACATCATCATGGTGGGCACTCGTAACATGTATAACTACGACCTTCTAAAAGAGTTGGGCCGCACGCGTGTGCCGATCGTCTTGAAGCGTGGCATGTCGGCTAAAGTTGAAGAATGGATGCTCGCCGCTGAATACATCGCTCGCGGTGGTAATGATAAAATCATTCTTTGTGAACGCGGTATTCGCACTTTCGAAACGGCAACTCGCAACACTCTCGATCTCGCCGGTGCCCTTTGGGTTAAGCAGCGCTCCGCTCTTCCCGTGATCGTTGATCCAAGCCATGGCACAGGAATTCCGGCCTTGATTCCAGGAATGGCAGCGGCGACACTTGCAGCTGGCCTTGATGGGGTTATGATTGAAGTGCATCCAATGCCTTCGGCCGCTCTTTCAGATGGCTCACAAGCGCTTACGACTGAACAGTTTGATGATTTGATGGTTCGTCTCAAAACTCTTGGT
>JBIKNE010000260.1:0-4090 GCA_044358855.1 Bacteriovoracaceae bacterium
GGTTGGACAGAAAAACCACGCTCTTATCGTTTGGGTGTAATCTTGAAAGCCGCTGATCGCATGTGGCAAGAGCGCAATCGCTTGGCCGCTTTGATTGTTTTTGAGGCGGGCAAAGCATGGAGTGAGGCGCTTGCTGATGTCGATGAAGCGATTGATTTCTTAAATTTCTATGTGCGTGAAGACCTGCGTTGGTCGACAGAATTAAAATCGGCGCAGCCACGTGGCGTGACAGCGGTCATTGCACCGTGGAATTTTCCGCTCGCGATTCCTTGTGGCATGGCAGTAGCTCCTTTAATTGCGGGCAATGCTGTGATCTTAAAGCCAGCCGAACAGACCCCTCTAATTGCACGTGAGCTAGTTGATTTGCTGTATTCTGCCGGTGTCCCAAAAACCGCTTTGGTCTTTGTTACTGGTGATGGCGAAAAAGTCGGCGCACCTTTAGTGCAAAGTCCTTATGTTTCATCGATTGTTTTCACTGGTTCAAAAGGTGTGGGCCAATGGATTTATCAGACTGCTTCGGTGCAAGCTGTGAAGCATCCTATCACTGAGAAATTTCTTCCTAAGAAAGTCATTACGGAAATGGGTGGAAAAAATGCCATCGTTGTGACGAATAATTGCGAACAAGATGAAACGGTTTCTGGCATTTTATATGCCGCTTTCGGGCATGCCGGTCAGAAATGTTCGGCCTGTTCACGTGTGCTCGTGGATGCGGAAGTAAAAGATGCTCTGCTTGCTCGTCTGGTGAAGGCGGTTAAGGATTTGCCTGCCGGGCCTTCTACCTTAGGACATGTCTTGGTGAATCCGGTTGTGACTGAGACAGATAAATTCCGTATTCGTGAAGCCGTTCGTCAGGCGACAACTGAAGCAGAAACCTATGGTGGGAAGGTGTGGGTAGATCGTTCGACTGAGGCGCATGAGGGCCACATCGTGGGACCTGTCATGATTGAGTTACCTATGGAGCGTGCGATGCATCCGGAGTCTTGGGCGCAAAGAGAAATCTTTGGTCCAGTGATTCACATTGTCCCTTATCGCTCACTAGATGAGGCAGTGAAACTTTTTAACTCAACAGAGTATGGTTTGACGGGTGGGATTTACGGTCAATCGCAAGATGACATTGATTACCTCGTGCGAGAATTGAAGTGCGGTAATCTCTACGTTAATCGCCCGAACACGGGTGCCCGTGTGGCGATTGAACCGTTCGGCGGCTTTAAGCTTTCAGGCACAGGCCCTAAGGCCGGTGGCCGCGACTATATGGCGCAGTTCTACACCACGGGTGAACTTGAATCTGTTGCGAGCAAGAGTACATGGGAAGAGGGAAGTGGTTACCGCTTTGAGCTTCCACGCGCGAGTATGTTGTCTGTGCAAGGGCGGACTTTGCGTTGGGAAAAACTAGCTCACAAAGTTCTCTCGCATTTTGAATCCCTCACCCAAACGGTGGATGAGGCGCAAAAGCGTCAGCTCAAGAGTTTTGTTGAATGGGGAGCAGTAGGGATTCCTCAACACCTCAGTAGTATTCATCCAAACCTAAGAATCCCCGGTCAGCTCAGCTACGACCAAAAAGATCTGGCTCGTGAAGTGGCACTGTTAATTACCGGTGAAGAAGCAGTCAGCTTGGCGGCATTGATTCAGTGGCTTTCTGCTTTGGCGAGCGGTTCAGGAGTTGCCATCATTTGTACCAACAGCAAAAGCTACAGTGTCTGGAAAGGTCTTTGCGAATTAGCGTGGCAGTCCGGTTTTGCTAAACCTAATCTAGAAGTTTATTTCACTGGCAAAAATGAATTGCAGGCCATCTTAGAAAATCCACTCATCAATGTGGTCTATGTTGCTGGATCGGTTGAATTCCGTGAAAAAATTTTGGCGATGTCTTTGCCAGCTGGCTCACTCGATATCACCATGCGTGCCCTCTACCATGATGGTGAGCATCCACCGCTTGGACTTTGGAGTGCTTGGCTTGATCAATATTTATGGGTGCGCTCATTTGCGGTCAATACCATGAGACATGGAGCGCCTTTGGAGATTGGCCTATGAGAATACTTATCTGGGGATGCGGCAACATGGCGCGTGCCATGGCACTTGGACTTAAAAGTTCAGATCCTCAGATAGAGTTTTTGTGTTGGAACCCAACCGTGAGTAAGGCCCAGGAATTATCTCGCGAACTCAATGGCAGTGTCTGGCAGAGTGGCGATGAGTTTGAAGCCGTGATGTTGGGTTTTAAACCTCAAAAGCTTTCAGAAGGTCTGACACTTTTAAAATCACACTTAAAAGCTGATACCATTTTGATTTCGCTCTTGGCGGCGACTCAAATCAAAAAATTTCTCACGGCGACTCCTTGTACACAAATTGTTCGCTTAATGCCTAACTTGGGTGTGGCGACAGGTGATGGTGTGGTTTTGTGGGGCCAACAGGGCCTCAAGGCAACAGATATCGTTACGTGGCAGAAGAGATTAAATGGTTTGGGTCTCGCTCCTTTAATGAGTGAGGAACATATTGATCTCTACACACTCCATAGTGGCTGTGCGCCAGCTTATCTTTATCAATGGGTTCATGATGCAGGAGAATTTGCGGCCCTCAATGGCGGCGATGCTGAGTTGGCGCGGAAAATTTTAATTGAGGCCTTTAAAGGCACATTAAAAAAATTGGATTCCCAAGAAGATATGAATCATAAAATTTCTCAAGTTGCCTCTAAAGGGGGAGTTACCGAAGCCGTGCTGACAACTTGGAAAAAAGTATGTGGTGACTATATAAAACAAGGGCTCACGGCCGGATTGGCAAAGATGAAAGAGTTTAGGGAATCTTAAAGAGATCTTTCTCACGCTCAATGTCTTCTAAGAGTTCACTCTCACAAAAATTTTGCTTGGCCTCTCGAATACATTGCTCAGGGTTTTTCTGGCAAAGATGATCCTTGGGCATGGGCAACTTATCAAGCTTTGGCCAAAGCACCCTCAAATAAAGCGCGGGATCAGAGACACAAGGAAGAGTCTCACCCTTGTCTTGCAGCTCTTTGAAAAGCTCGCCAGCGCTCCATATATCAACAGTGGGTTGATGTGTTTGGCAGCTCAAGAGGAGTAAAAAGATTAACGAGCGGGACAAGGCACTTCGCCTTTGTTGATCGCTTCGACAATTTCATCCAAGACACAGACACGTCGTGAATCTTCTTTAAGAAAGCGCATGACTTCTTCTGAAGCGATGACAGTGCGTTCATGAATGTCGTGAAATAGAATAACACCGGCATCATTTTTGGAAGCTTTCATTTGCTTGAGAGTCCGGGCGACAATTTCTGACGGGGCCTGCGCCATCCAATCAAGCGTATCAACACTCCAAAAAACATGGATTAAATTGGCCTTAGCAATGCGCTCTCGAATATCGGGAGTGGAAACACCAGCACCATAGGGAAGTCGATAGAATTTAATTTCTCGCTCATGGAGTTCTGCCAAATCTAGCGCCGCTACTCGAATTTCTCGATCGCGTTGCTCTTGAGTGAGCTTGGGTGTTTGCTGATGTGTATAGGAGTGAGAGGCGATCTCCATCCCAGCATCACGAATTTCTTTGGAGACACCTTTGAGTGTCTTGGCATTTCTGGTCAACTGAAAGAAGGTGGCCCTCAACTTATGTTGCGTAAGGTGAGAGAGGATCTTGCGACTGGTTTGTGCGCCCGGACCATCGTCATAAGTGAGCGACCATACTTTAGCAGGAAACTCTGTGCCGATAATATTGCCTGCTTTAGTCGCCGACGGGAAAAAGGCCTTATTGTTTTTATTACTGAAAGCGGTTTTTAAATTGGTGCGCATTTCATGTGCGCGATGCTCGTAATTTCTGCGCGCCATTTGCCAATCAGGATTTGTCTTATTACGTTCAAATGCTTTCTGCGTGATATCACGCCAATCACCAATCGCCATAATATCTTTGGGAGCAAGTGGGCCCCAAACCTGGCCTAATTGTTGGTAGAGATTTTCTAATGATTTGCGAATAACTTTTTCTTCCACGGAGGCCAGATCCATCAACATTTGACGGGTAAAATCAACCAGTGATTGGTGTAAGTGGTTATGAATCAGTTTATCGAGTTCCGCTTTAGTAGGAGGTAGAGTGGCAC
>JBIKNE010000261.1:0-4082 GCA_044358855.1 Bacteriovoracaceae bacterium
TCTAAGCGTGAACGTCGTTTTGGTGGTCTCTCTTCATCTGCCGATAAAAATATCAATCGCTCTGCCCCAACTCTCGAAGTGCAGTCACTGCATGTCTAATACAACCGTTCGTATTATGTCAGGCGTTGTGCTTGTTTTATTTGTTGGCGTCTGTATGGCCTATGGAACAGCTAGCAGTTTAGGCGCCATTGGATTGATGGGAGTCTTTGTTGTTGATGAAATCGTAACGAATTTCTATGAGCTCAAGCGTACTAGTCGTCGCTACATCATCTCTCAGCTCACTTATATCATCGGTTATGTGTTTTTTAATTTTTGGCAGATCAGTGAATCATCCTTCAATCTCTTTATCTCCATTGCTTGTCTGTGGAATGTGATGTCTTTGATTTATCTTTTCTTCATCAATACTAAAAAAGAAACCCTATCTGATCTTTTTGTGCGTTGTTCATGGGGGGTAGGATTTCTTGTTCTCGCTCCGATGATGTGTATTTCATATATTATTCATCAGCCTAAATGGAGTTTTCTATTAGGTGCGATGCTAATCCTTAATTTCATGGTTGATACGGCGGCTTATTTTTCGGGCCGTTTTTTCGGTAAACATAAACTTTGGGAAGCGGTGAGCCCAAAAAAAACCGTCGAAGGGGCCATTGGTGGAGTGCTCGCGTCGGTCTTGTTTACTGGACTCTATTGGCACCATTTCGTGAAACCAGTTGCTTGGCCATTACTTGTCTTCTTCCTTGTTCTCGCTTGCTGCGCTCAGCTCGGTGATTTGGTACAATCTAAGCTTAAGCGACAATTCGAAATTAAGGATAGTTCGTCGCTGATACCAGGGCACGGAGGCGTGTACGATCGGATCGACAGTTTGTTATTTGTCGCTCCTTTTTATGCTCTCCTCGTCAGTGTCCATTTCCATTAACGGGACGGGCCTATGCTACAAGGTACATTGATTTTTATCCTATTTTTAGGACCTCTCATTTTCTTCCATGAACTTGGACACTTTTTCTTCGCGCGTTTTTTTGGTGTGCGAGTGGAAGTTTTCTCAATTGGCTTCGGCCCTAAGATTTTCAAGTGGAAGCGTAAGGATACTGAGTACGCAATCTCTGCAATCCCTTTGGGTGGTTACGTAAAAATGTTTGGCGATGATCCTTTCCGCGAACAACCACTGACTGAAGAAGAGCAGAAAGTTGCTTTCAACTATAAATCAAAGTGGGCAAGATTCTGGATCGTCTTTGGTGGTCCATTGGCCAACATGATTTTAGCGTTCTTTCTATATTTCGCTTTGGTCATTACTGGTGAAAAGGTACCTGAGACTCGTTTCGGATCAATCGCTCAGAGTTCGCTGCTTTATGATATGGGTTTTAGAAGTGGTGACTCGATCAGAGAAATTAATGGCAAGCCCCTTGTTTCATTTGATGACCTCAATCTCGCGGAATCAACGGTTGAGGAAGTGGTCGTCGAGCGTCAAGGTGTAATGGTTCCTTTGAAGCCTTCTCATGGGACGACGGCTTTCATGGAGCTCCTCATGGAGCACTCGGCAGCTTCTTTGCGTTCTCCGGTTTTTGTTAATGCTCAAGGTGAGTCATTTGCCATCACCCGCAAGGCCGGTGAATTTGATAATGGCTTCTCATTAGAAGAAGCCTCGTTAGGTGGTGTGGCGCTATGGTTACAACCTATCTCGGCGAAACAAAGAGCAGAACAGAATCCAGTGCTGGAAGGTGAGGCCGTTGCAATTGACAACTTCACAGATGAGGCTGGTTTTTGGTCATGGGTAGAAGCCAAAAAACTTTATCCAGTTGATCTACAAGTCGGCAGCATTGTTATGCAATCACCTGCTGATAAGGCTGGTCTTAAGCAAGGTGATATCCTGACTCATATTGCTGGTCAGCCGATGAAGAGCTTTGAGGATTTGCGCCAATTGGTGCAAAAAACTAAAGCAGGTGAAGAAATTGATATTAGTTATCTTCGCGAAGGCAAAACGCTTGTTCTTAAACTTAAGCCTGAAGTTCGCACTGTAGATAAAAAAGATGTCATGACGATTGGTGTATTCAGTGGACTACGTCCTGTCATGCCTCGTATGCGTGAAACAAATCCTGCTGGGTTTGGATCAGCTCTCGTAATGGCATGGAATCGTACAGTTGATGGTGTAATCAAGACTGTCGCTGGATATAAGAAACTCATCACCAACGAAGTAGGACTAAAAAATATTGGCGGCCCTCTTGCGATTGGTAAAGTTGCCAGTGATTCGTTCCAGATTTCGCTCTCAATGTTCTTTCGTTTGATGGCGATTATTTCCATTAATCTTGGAGTGATTAACTTGTTCCCGATTCCAGTCTTGGATGGTGGACACATTATGTTCTTAGGTTTTGAAATTATTAACCGTGGGCCACTTTCTCGTCGTAAACTTGAATTGGCTCAGCGCTTTGGTGTTTCGTTCTTGTTCCTCCTTATCTTTATTGCTCTATTCAACGACATCAGCCGCCTATTCTCTTGAGTACTCTGTTCATCGATACTTCCTATAATCAAATCCTGGGCCTCCTCAATCATGAGGGGAGCCCACTGGATTTGCGCATCAAAGAAGGTCAAAAGTCGTCATCTCTTTTACATGCGGAACTTCATGACATGATGAACGCATGCTCTTTAAAACCTTCAGAAATAAAAAAAGTTGTTTATGTCGCAGGGCCAGGATTTTACACCGGCCTTCGCATGGCCTATGGAATTGCAGACATTCTAAAGCTTACAGGTGCAACGCTGTCGAGTTTTTATACTTTCGACATTCCTGCCTTGCTGGGCTTCCAAAATTACACATGGATCACGAAAGCATATCGTGGTGAAGTATTAGTATTTAAAAAGACCGAAACCGTAGTGAACCATCAGTTGTATTCAGAAAAAGAATTTTTGCTGCAAGACTGGAGTGGAGATGTTTTTGTTCACCATCGCAACGCTCTCGATGAGCAGATGTCGGCTAAACTTTTAAACGCTCAATCAACCCAAGAGCTTTTGCAAAAAAATCTAAAAGTGATCTGTCAGCTAGTGCAAGATTCATCTCTTTTGAAAGAACTTTTTTACTTCCGTCCGGCCGTTGAGGAGTTCAAACCTAATCCATGATTCGTCGAAACTTTTTTCTAAAAAAGAGATGGTTTTTTCTCGTCATATTTTTGATGTTTGGTGCGCTTACTTTTTTACCAGAATGGACACGCTGGCCAATTCTATTGGGTGGTTCTTTCTTACTTTGGCTTCATCGCCGATACGATATTCCTTGGCGAGACACCCTAAAAAATGATGGTGAAATTTTTCTCTCACCTATTGCGGGTGAAGTGGTTAAGATCGGCATGTGGACTGACCCGGAAGATGGTAAGAGCTATGGCCAGCTTCGTCTTCGTATGAATTTGACAGATAACTGGGGTCTTCACCTTCCAAGCTCTAGCGAGATGGAGTTCCTTAAGGAGTTTCCAGGAAAATCTTTATCGCGTCGAGAGATTGGCCTCGTTACCGAGGAAAATCTTACGACTCACAGTCACACTGATATGCTTTTGCGTTCGAAAAATGGTGTCGGAAGTCGCATGCGTTTTGTTCATTGCGTGAACGGTCGATCCCCTCGTATTTGGATGAAATCAGGTGACCGAGGCCGAGGAGCCGCCTGTTTTGGACATTACCCTTTTGGTGGAAGTCTGATAGTGTACGTGCCACAACCAAGTGATATTTTGGTGGTTGAGAATGAAAAGATCGAAGCAGGTCAAACTGTCTTAGCGGTCTTTAAATCCCAAGAGTGAAGGATGTTGCATGACCTTTGATAAGAGAAGTTTGGCTTTTTTTCTTCCTAATATTTTTACCGCTCTTAATATGGCGTGCGGCTATACCGCTATCATGTTTTCCTTCAAAGGAAGCTTTTATGCAGCCTGCATGTTTATTGTTCTAGCTGCAGTTTTCGACAGCATGGATGGGCGAGTGGCCCGTATGACGGGTACTCAATCGAGCTTTGGTGAGCAGTTTGACTCTCTCTCTGATTTGATCTCTTTTGGTATGGCGCCAGCTTTCCTGTACTACTTCCGCTTTATGCAAGACTCTGGTCGTTTAGGTTTAGTACT
>JBIKNE010000262.1:0-4075 GCA_044358855.1 Bacteriovoracaceae bacterium
TCTCTCTACGATAGAAAGTGGTCAACCTACTACGGTGGATATGGATGGCGTGCGGTTAAGTCTAGATGAATAAAACTAATGAGGGATGAATGAAGAAAATTAAAACGGATACTTAGAATACGGGGAAATATGGAAAGAAAAATCACGGGAATTGGTTACAAAGAAAGTGAGAAATCCTATGATGAACTTGGGGGCGATACGGCCCAAATGCTCTTTGAAAATTTAATATGGTTAACAACAGAGGAAGCAGCAGTCTATCTTAGGAAGTCGAGTCATGCGATCAGGCAGATGGTTTACAAGGGTAAACTCATGGCCAGAAAGTTTAACGGACGACTTTATTTTAAGAAAGCTGAACTCCATGCACTTATTGATACATCTTTTTATGGAGGTATCAATGGCAATTAGAGAGTACACACAAGACGGGAAAAAGTATTACGAGGTCTATGTTAATGCTCGGGGCAGAAACTTAAAAAGAGTTCGGGTCCAGCGGAGCATTTCAGGCATTGAAATTTTATCCACTGCTCAAAGTGAAGAGAAAAGATTAGTCAAAGAAGTCACCGAGGCCATCGCCAAACTTGAAGGACGAGGCCTGACGTGGTTTGAAGTTCTTTATCGTTGGGAAATCGCTCAGCGAAATGCGCCTGACTTCACCAAACATAAGTACTGTTCGGTTCGAGATCACCTTGCGAGAATCGAACGTTACACCAGTGTCTGGAAAGAAAGGCCCGCTTCAGAGTTGAATCGTGCCGATGGGAGACAAGTTATTGGCCTTTGCCAGTCTCAAGGCGTGAGTGTGGCACTGCTGAAGAGAATAAAGAATTCTATCAACACCGTTTATACTTGGGGACTTGAAGAAGGTCTGATTCAGCACAACTTCCTTTCAGGTAAAAGTCCGGTGCATGGTCTTGAAGTCGGTAAAAAAGAAGAGCGAGTTCCCCCGATCCTGAACCTGGAAGAAGTCAAAAAACTCCTTCTCGAGGCCAAGCTCAGGAATCATCCATGGTATCCCATCTGGGCCTTTGCCATTTGTACTGGTATGCGAAGTGGTGAGCTTCAGGCCCTCGAATGGGGAGAGATTGATGAAAAAAATGGCATCATCCGCGTTTCAAAATTCTACAATCGAAAGATTGAAGATTTGAAATGTACGAAGAATGGGCAGTGGCGGAATGTCGATATCAATCCTCAGCTTTGGGATATTATAAAATCACTCCGAGTTGAAAGAGCGAATCAACGTTTCATCCTGCCGGAATTTGCTGAGTGGAAGTATGGGTATGCCGGAAAGGTTCTGCGTGAATTCTTGCAGCAAATTGGAATTCAAAAAGATGTTACCTTTCATACACTAAGGGCCTGCTTTGCGACTCACTTACTATCTACAGGAGTTGAGGCGATGAAAGTCATGCGGATGGGTGGCTGGAATGATCTTAAGACGTTTCAGATTTATCTCAGGATGTCGGGTGTTGATGTGAAAGGAATTGCTAAAGGCTTGGATGTTATCCCCAATCGTGATGTAACAAGAAATGTGATTCAATTGTATTCTTAGCGTTTTGATCTTTCAGGGTCTACCTTCGGGTAGACCCTCATTTTTTATGCCTATCTATCTGAAACCACGTCGCATGCGATCGATTTTACAGGCGTTATTGCATGTGCGTACGCATTCGCGTATCATAAGGTTTAAGTGAGGTCATCTATGAATACGAACTCCAGAACTTTTAGAACGAAACTCAGTGAGTTTTTCGATATGGCGGTCAAAAAACCTGTCGCGATTGCCCGTGGAACTGATCGCTTTGTTCTTATGAACGAAGAAGAGTATCTCAATTTGAAAGATGAGGTTCTGTCTCTTCAAAGAAACCTTCTTGCTTCTCTTGAAGTCAGAGAGGGAAAAACTGTCACAACTGAAACGCCAGCGTCTTTTGAGAAGCTGTTTGATGATACTTCTGCTAAAGTAAAAAAGAAGTATCAGGTAAAACAAGCAGCGGGTGAATGATTCAGCAGCAAAACACTTATCAATTTTTAGATGATTTAGAGTCTGCTCTATCCTGGCTTTATCTTAAGGCCATCGAAGATGGTAAAAACCCAAATAAGTATGAGCAAGAGTTTAAAGCTGAACTTCTTGGGCTCGTTAGTCGAGTCATGGAAAATCCACTCCTATATCCGCCCTATAGCGCGGTTAATCCAGTGAGAAGGGCCGTCTTTTATCACGGAAATTACATCGTAGAGTTCCAAGTCATCCCAATGGCCGTAAAAAATAGAAATGAAGTAAAAGAAGTTACGTTCTCCGCATTGCTTCCGGCAAGATCCGGAAAATATAATGGGGCCTATAACGATTTAGTGTTTACTGAATTTGATCCCGACGAAGAAGACTAATCAAAAATCTCTACGCATCTCTGCTGTTGACTGTATGAGGCTTTATATCCGAAAAGGTTATTGAAACAATTTTAAAATGGTTTCATCCACCAAAAAGTACCTGTTTACGAAATTGGGATCAAACGTGGTCGAGTTATAAAAGCCCCCAAGCCATGTGAGTAATTCATCTTTTTCTTCGGAATCATTTCCCGCAAGGGTGAGTATTGGTTTGATCTTTTCTTCTTTGCCATAATTTTTCTTTTATAGCTTTTTCTTTGAGATGTCTTGGGCATTAAGAAGGGGATGGTATTTATTAGAAAACAGTAGCTTATGAGCGTTAGATTAAGGCATCCCTTCGATCAGCGAGGTTGCTAAAGAGATGCTTATCAGTTGTCGATAAGGATCATGTATTAAGGGATATAAATATGAGCAAACATATTAAATCATATACTATGTCGATCATACTCACTCTTCTGGTGGGCTGTGAGAATACCATCAAACTCAAAGACAATGACGTTACGTCAGCGGGCATTTCGGCTTCTAGTCTTGACCTTGACTCCTCAAATGTCGGAGCGCTTTCGGGTTCGGTTTATACTTATACAGGGCCTTCAGACACGGCTCACAATGTGATTAACGTTGATATGGGAGCGGACTATCTGGCGGGTAATATTTGTTCAACCAGATCAATCTTAAATCTTGCTGGCACGGCAGTTTGTAATAGCGTTTTCAGTGATCTTGTGGCTTCTAACATGCATCGAGATGTCGCCACTGCCCAGATGACTTTAACAACAGAAATTTCCACGCTTGTTTATGCTCCGGGGTATCGAGATATTCCTGATGTGACAAAAGATGACGATGGGTACAATGGTTCATCTCCAGTTCTTAAAGCAACTCGACCCGCAAATACTTGTGGCACAACTCAAGCAACGATTGCTGCCCGAATCGCCGACTGCGAAGAAGTGAACGGTTCTTGCACGAATGGTGCTCTCACAACAAAAGCTACTTGTGAGGCTGATTCAAGTACGTGGACATCAACTGCAACTTGGATTGGTGCAAATAAAGGAATATCGGGCGAAGGTACCTGGCGACTAGTTACTAGAGCCGCTGGTGGTCAAGAAGTCTGGCGAGATGAGCGCACTGGACTTATTTGGGGAGACAGTGCTGGTAGTAATACGTGGTGCCGAGCGAGTGGGAATGCCCAAACATTAGCTCAGGATGGTACTGGGTCTGGGATTTGTGACCCCGCTGATCCGATTGGTCATGGCGCTCAAGATATAATGCCGACCAGTATTTGCGCTGAGAGTGGGTCACTTGCTCCAGCGCTTGGCGGAGAGGACTGGGTCACAGGGGTTTACGATGTGAGTAAAGGTGGCATGGGTGCCGTAGCAACAGGATCAAGCCCATCTGTGAGATGGAGGCTTCCAACAAAATATGATTGGCATGCTGCTGACAATAATGGAATAAGATTCGTGCTGCCGAATATGGATAATGCGTTTTGGTCTGCGAGTGTCGTCTCTTATAATCGTGACTACGCGTGGAACTTCGGCGGTTACTACGGCAGCATCGGCGCCAGTGGCCGCAACGTCAACCGTGCGGTTCGCTGCGTGGGGCGCTGAGGTGTGTTTAAAGCTGGTGTGATTGGTTCCATTGCCTGTCCGACAGGACAGGCGGTCTTGATCTAACCGTGCGAAGCGCGGTTTTTTTATAAAAGAAGGGATACTTCTTGTCGCGG
>JBIKNE010000263.1:0-4044 GCA_044358855.1 Bacteriovoracaceae bacterium
TGCTGCTAAAAATCCATTATAGAGACCTTGGTTGGCCGCCAGTGATTGTGAAGCCTGGGCTTTTTCTAATGATTGGCGAAAAACTTTAAGACCTACGGGATGAGTCCAGAGAAACATTTCCAAAACAAGAAATCCCAGGTGTTGAAGAGCAATAAAGCCCACGAGAATTTTTCCAATCATGGTGTAATCCTTTTAAATGAGTACTTCATTTGACCTGCATCTAATAACAATGAGCCATCAGCTTGTTTTTGAAAAGGGATACCCCCACCCCAAGGTGCAGAGATAAGTACAAAAGTTTCTCCGGCCGATTTTTCAGACATGACGCCTAGTTCACTTTGCCATTCACCGAAATCAGCACTGTAGCCGCGTTTCTCTTTTTTAATGGTCATGGTACCAAGTTCGTTTGATTGCCAATCACCCACCATCGACTCAAGCCATTTCATTTTAAAGCTCGTCGTTGTTATTTTTTTGCGAGCATCAGTTAAAGCTTCACGTCTTCTTTGTAAGATATAACTCAAGCGCTTTTGTGACTCTGGTTTGGCCTTGAACATCACTTCAATGACTTTCTGCTGAAAAATATTACGCAGCGGAGATGCGCCCACATTGGTTAACAGAACCCAACCAAGTTTTTTTTCTGGGATGAAAACTAAGTCAGACGTAAATCCCAAGGTGTTGCCACCGTGTCCCCAGGTTTTAATTCCTTTTACATCATCATAAAAAAGGCCCAGGCCATATTGGGCACTTTCATCAACTTTAATTTGTGGCTTGCGACGAAGTTCAAGACTTTGACTCTTGAGGAGAGTTTTATCACCGGCTTTCCCATCGTTGAGTTCAAGTAAAACATATTGAGCGAGATCATGAGCAGTTGACCAGACAGCACCTGCAGGTGCTACGGCATAAACGGTGTTATCCATTTGTTGGGCGATGGCTTTTACTCGTCCATCAAAGTCTGTGGCATGAGGGGTGGCGAGATCGTCCGTGTCTCTCGGTGCGACTCGAGAGTTGTTCATCGAGAGTGGATTAAAAACCCATTCTTGCATGGCTTTTTCAAAAGCTGTTGTGAGTGTAAGTTTTGGATAAAGTTTATGGGCCACGGCATAGCCACCTGTCGCCACGAGAAGATTCGAGTATTGGAATGTTTCACCAAGCTTAGTTGTGGGAGCCATGGTTTTTAATTGCTTGAGACGCTCTTCTGGAGTGATGCCTTCATATTCAAAAATAAAATCTAAATCTCGTCGTGGCATGCCGGTACAAGCGCAGGCCGTGTGTCGAAGTTGGAATTGTGAGGCAGCGATAGCATCGGATAATTCAAAAGATGGGAGAATTTGTTTTAAGGGAGTTTCCCACTTCAATAATCCTTCATCGACCACACGTGCCTCTAAGAGAGTCGTTAAAGGCTTAGTCGTGGAGCCAATCATAAATAGCGTGGAGCTATTAACTTTCTCTGCTTTTGCTTTTTCTTTATAACCAAATGATTTTTCCCAAACAATTTGACCATTTTGTACCAAGGCAGCTTGGACTCCTGGAATTTGTAAATCCGACATTGCTCTTTGAAGAAATGATTCAAGCTGTTGAGCTTCTTTCTTAGTGAAAGTGATGGCATCTCTGTCGCCAAGTTTTTCATCTTGCAGAGCGCTTGGTTTCCAGCTCCCGGCAATCAAACTGACTTGGGCCATCCGTTTATCTAGTGTTGCAGCTTTGGTATCAATTAAAGTTATATAGGCCTTGTTTTGATAGATACCTATATCCGCCGCCACTACACGAGAATCTTTAAGTGGTGTTGCAAATGAAAATTTATAAATGGCTTTCCATCCACCGGTCGGAGGAGGAGTCACTTGTTGATCAATTTTAAGAGAAAAGTCTGTTTGAACTTTCTTCCAAGCTTGTAAAACCAGCTCTGAGGGACTCTTTTGCACGGGAAGTATCAGCAGATAAATTGATAAATCTTTTTCCGGGGAACTTAGTTGATGAAATCCATTTGTTTTTTTGATTTCCCACTCAGAGGGCGCCCTATAGGTTGAGTCTAATAAATTGTGAACGACCTCAGAGCGAGTGTGTGTAGGAATAAATAGCAAAAGAAAGAAAAATATCGGTAGTTTGTTTTTGTAATTCATGTACAAAATTATAGCATCGTCGCTAAAAAAGAAGGCCCGGATTTCTCCGGGCCATCTTATTTCTAAATCTAAATTTAGACTAGCGTACTGTCGGCTTGAACCAGCAAAGTGGGCGAAGACCTTTGGTATCGCCAAGTGAGCCGTGGCAAGTGCCAGTGACTTCGCTGTTCTGAGCAACGTCTTCGTTGAAAGACTTATCGCAAAGAGCACCTTGGTAGTAAGTATCAAGACGGCACTGGTGAGCTGGGTGAGAGTCATTAGTGCGTGATACAACCGCTGGATCTGGAGTGTTGAACTGTGCTGGTGGCTGACTGCGCATGCTTGCGAAGAGGTTAGATACAGAAACGCCTGCCATACCGTTACGGATACAGATGTTTTTGTCGTTCTCGTCAGCATAAGTAGCGGCACATGTAGAAGATAACATTTCTGGAACTTCCATCGCTGCTACGATAGCGGCGTTGTCGTCGTTCAAGAACATTTTGCGGAGACACTTCAAAGTTGCGAAGTAATCAGACTGACCTTCGTTTGAAGCCCAACGGTTGAAGAAACCGCCAACTTTCGGTGCGCCACCGAGGTGGTGACCAAGCTCGTGGCACATAACAAGTGCAAAACCGTCTGAAGTGATTGTTTCATGACGAGCGAGACCGCCGTACATGTTTACACGCCAAGTAGAACCCATGCGCTGAGCGCTGGCGTTTACTGTGCCGTCTGTCCAACCGCGAGAAACGTTCAATGTTCCACCCATCTGACTGATGATTGGAGCATAGATTTCTGAAAGACGATCAATCACAAGATTGAACTCTGCTTCAGAAATGCCGCCTGCATTCTTGGCATCAACCGAGATGTACATATTATTTTCTGGCAAAAAACCTTCTTTGCCGTCTTCAGTACAAGCGAAGACTGGAAGCGCGAAAACGAGAGACAATAAGAATGCTGTGAACTTCATGTAAACTCCTTAAGATTATCCGTAATCTTTGTTCTTTGATTGAAGAATGAAGGAGATGAAGAGTCATCGAAATATCTGTGATGTAAGGCTTAATTAGGACGACCGAGAGGAATACTCGGGTGTGAAATTGTGTAAAGGGGTACAAAAAAAGGCTCCGGAAGGAGCCTTTAAGATTTAAAAAAATGGTGCCCGGGAAGGGACTCGAACCCCCACGATGATTAGTCGGAGGATTTTGAATCCTCTGCGTCTACCATTTCGCCACCCGGGCATGAGTTAGAGATATTATGAGGCGCACCGAGTCAAGTCAACGATTTCAACCGCTGGATCTGGGAATCAATTTGAATCAAAGCGGTTCCCCCAGCGTGATGACGCTTTTCGACAGTCGATTGAAACGTCAATTGCTCAATAAAAGCCGATGATACTGCCTTGGCGACCACTTTTATTTCTTCCAGAGTGAGTTCATGAATTTGCTTCTGCTTTCCTTCGGCCAACTCAACTAACTGAGCGACTTGTGCATAAGCATCTCGGAATGAGACCCCTTCTTCCGTTAGATGGTTGGCCAACTCTGTCGCCAAGATTTGGCCCTGCATCAAAAGGGACTGAGCTTTGGGTTGGTTAACACGCAACTCTGTTATGAACGGAGTCAAAACAGAGAGGGTCAATGTGACATCGTTTTTTACCCGCAAATAAGGAATCTTCGTTTCGTGCAGATCACTGGCATAACAAGTCGGCAATCCTTTGATGAGAGTGAGCACTCCGTGAGCATCACCCATCCACAAAGCAGTTTTTCCACGGGTCAGTTCGGCAACATCAGGGTTACGCTTATTTGGCATAATCGAGCTACCAGTCGACCAATCTGCAGAAAGTTTTAATAGATCAACGGGAGCGGAAGTCCAATAAATTACATCTTCAGCAATTCTTGAAAGATGCACACCTAAATGTGCTGCTGCTTGCAAGAAATCAATAATGCAATCGCGCTCTCCA
>JBIKNE010000264.1:0-4041 GCA_044358855.1 Bacteriovoracaceae bacterium
GAAATATGTGTGGATGCCTTCGATGCAAAATTGAAAGGTAAAAACTTATCACCGGCTGTTAAGCAGCACTTGTGTGAAACATACATTATGTCAGAAATTAAAAAGATAGGTGGAATGGTACTGGCCTGTGCTTCATTTCGTTTTCAAGTTTCTTGTGACTAAAACCCTTGCACAAAAAAAAAGGGCCGGCATAAAGCCGGCCCCTTAGGAGATCGAAAATTACTTCTTCTTTGGAGCTGGCTTCGCAGCTGGTGCTGGAGCAGCTTCGCCTTTAGAAACCTTAAAGAGCTCAACTTCGAAAACGAGAGTTGCGCCGCCTGGAATCTTTGGAGGAGCGCCTGTGTCGCCGTAAGCAAGGTCTGCAGGAATTACAAACTTAGTTTTGCCGCCGACTTTCATCAATTGAAGACCTTCAGTCCAACCCTTGATCACACGGTTAAGTGGGAAAGAGATAGTTTGACCGCGCTCAACAGATGAGTCGAACACTGTACCGTCAGCAAGTGTGCCGTGGTAGTGAACTTCAACTGTATCTTCAGGTCCTGGAGTAGCGCCGGTGCCTTCTTTGATCGCTTTGTAAGCAAGACCAGAAGCAGTCGTCTTCACGCCGTCTTCTTTGCTGAATTTTTCCAAGAAAGCTTTTCCGCTTTCTTTTTCTTTAACAGCAGCTTTATCCATGCGCTCTTTGAAGAGGCCTTGGATTTTTTGCTGATAAGTCGCCATATCAACTTCGGCTTTTTGGTTTTTTGCTGAAGCAGCAAGACCTTTATAGAGAGAACCCAACTCTTTGTCAGAGAGGTTCAAACGCTGAAGGTTTGAGCCGAGCATGTGCCCCATGGCGTAGAACGTTTTATCGTCTTCGCTTTCGATTTTAATGCTGCTTGGGTCATTGCTGTTACAAGCGACAAGCACCAAAGATGCTGCTCCAATCGCGAGCCAGCTGATGGCTTTGAGTTTCATCCTGATCAATCCTTTGGAAAGGTTAAAAGTTATGAGGTTTAGGTTAAACTCATTGTATGAAGTTGCCAACGACGTTCAAGCTTTCTGTGCACGTCTCCACAATAATCCCACTAACGCAGCCGCACCAAGAACGCCTGCCGGAAGGCCGACGGGAATCTCAGAACCGTGAAAGGTAAGATTGAAGCAAGCATGATCAAGCAGTGCAAAAACTAGTCCTGCCCCTACGGCCCCATCTGTCATCTCGCGCCACGGTTCCCCTTTATAACGTGGAATCTGACGCAAAACCAAAGGAAAGAGTAATCCCAAAAAAGAGAAGACACCAAAATGGGTCACCACCCAGAGCGTACACAGAAAAGCCAACATTAAAGCTTCATGGGCCATTTTCTCAACCGGCACACCGAGTCCTCGGCACCAACCACGCCCCAGGAGTAAAGCTTTCCAATGACGGCGATAATAAATTACAAATCGTAAAAGCAGCGCGATCACAAGGATAAGAAAGCCGACCCCCCATGAATTAAGCGTGCTCATCCGGCCAAACCAAAGCTGTTCGGGAAACTCTCGATTAAAAGCCATCGCCATAAATTGCATGACGGCAAAGATTGATCCCACTAACAGATTAAGTCCTAGACCTAAGAGCAGCACGTAACGAAAGTCGCCTGATGCGAGATGATCTTTTTTCTGAGTACTAAAATGAATCACAGCAATGAAGAAGCAGCCCAGGATAAAGGCCAGTGCACTCAGCGGCAGAGACACAACACTAAAACTCTCTAAAGCATAGGCGATCATCACCATTAAAACGGCTGCACCATCCATACCTAACGTGCTGGGAGAGGCTAACTCATTACGAGAAGTCAGTTGCACTAATGAACCTGCAAAGCACAACAGTCCACCGGCCAAAAGTGCTGAGACAAAACGTAAAACATCCCACTCCCAACTCATAAGAGCTCCTTGAGTTGCACACCCTGAGCGGCACAATCAAGATGCCAGGATTTTTTCGGAGTGAGCTTTACGTCGCCATGATGAACTAAGACGAGAGTTTTTCCACTAGCAATCCATTCTTGTAAGAGCATCCACAAACTCTCTTGGCGAGTTTGATCTAGCGATTGAAAGGGTTCATCCATCATCCACACGTCACACTTCAGTGAGCGCATCATCAGAATTTTAACCCACTGATTTTCACCACCCGAGAGTTGCGAAACAAGTCGTGGTAAAAGCTTCAATGCCACTTCATCTTGCCAACACTTAAGCTCGCGCCAGTTTTTAGTTTCATGACGGCCATTAGTTATATCCCAAACAAGATTCATCACCGCTTCAACACTTAAATCTTGAAAAGGAGCGAGCGGCGCTTGATCACAAAAACCAAGAAGAGCTGTCGGAAAAAGAGTCTTCCAGTGAAGTTTCAATTCTTCCAGAAACGTGGTTTTGCCAGCGCCATTTGGGCCCATGACATGATGACACACTCCTAAAGCGAGTTTGGCATCGACCTGCCAGCGCAGACGGTCATGGAGAATCGAATCTGATATTTTTACGTGCAGCATAAGTTCTTCCAACATTCTAGAGTCCCTCGTACAATGTGTGAACTAGCGGAGGAAGAATCTATGTCAGTTGTTAATCATAATGAGATTGAACTCGAGAAGGCCCTACAAGAATTGACCTCAACCTCGATGGGTCGACGGGTATTCTTACAGGCAGTTCCCCTACTTTTGGCCGGCGCATGTGCCACTAAATCCAATAAAGAACGTCTACGTGAAGGTGATAACCGTGGCCAAAAAACGGCGATGACTCCGGCGGATGAAAAAAAGATGACCGCCGAAGTTCTTCCAAAAATGCGCAAGGACTACCCTGCGATTCAAAACAACGAATTGCAATCTTATATCAATTCTCTTGGTCAAAAAGTCGTCCGCGCCAATAATCTTAACAACAACCCTTACACCTATAGCTTCACGGCGGTTGATGTAAATTACGTCAATGCCTTTGCTCTTCCTGCAGGCACCGTGATGGTGACAGCTCCTCTCATTACGATGGCAGAAACAGAGGCTGAGCTCGTCGGAGTCATTGGCCATGAAATTGGTCATATTAAAGCACGTCACACGGCTGAACGCATGGAAGCGGCGAAAGCTGCTGAGAAGAAAACTCTTCTCTATGGTGCGGTTGGCGGACTCTTAGGTGGTGCGGCTGGTTTTGGATTAGGCCGTATGCTTTGCAAACCAAAAGACAATGAATGCTTGCAGAAAGCCGCGCTCTACGGTGCTGCTGCTGGAGCAGGTGGTGGTCTCTTGATTCAGAAATACGCTTTTATGGCGAACTCACGTGAAGATGAAATGGAAGCTGATCGCATTGGCTTTAGAACGTCAGTGACAGCAGGCTATCACCGAGATCACGTTGGCACATTCTATTCAAAACTTCTTGAGATGGAGAAGAAAGCGAAAGGTGATGGAAACAAACTACTCGCCTCTTTAACTGATGCCATGAGCACTCATCCTCCTTCTGAAGGACGTGTGCAACAAATGAAGCAGATGGCTTCAGTCGAGCCGCTTAAAACGGGTGCCATTGTCAGCACGACTCAGTTTGAAAAAATGAAGAAGTTAGCCGCGCAATACGGTAATAAAGCCTAAATTACCTGACGACAATCATGCCTTGAGCTGCTTGTCGTCAGGTTCAACTCTCTTAAGACAGCGATAAATTCTTTTCGTGACTTCAACACCATGAGGAGAATTTATGAAAACTGCATCGTTACTACTCGCGCTCGTTCTTGGCCCCGCAACTACTGCTTTGGCACAAGTACCGGCGGTGATAGATGCGCCCGTCGACCACGTGTTTGTCCCTGCAGGCTTTGATAACAACGATAACGTTGAAATCGTTGTGACAGGCCACTTTCCTAACCCTTGTTACAATCGTAGCGGAGTTAAGGTAAAAGTCATTGATGACACTATTAAAGTAACCATCTCTGCGTCTGTGAAAGAAGATAAGGCAAACTTGTGTGCCGCTATGATTGTGCCATTTAAAGAAGATATCGTCGTGGGCAACCTGCAAGGTGGTGATTACAAGATCGTGGTTAATGAAGGAACACCTTTCGAATTAAAA
>JBIKNE010000265.1:0-4036 GCA_044358855.1 Bacteriovoracaceae bacterium
TTCACAAAAGTTGTGGAATGAATACCAAGGCAAAACACCAGCGAAGTCTTGGACGAGTTATGGCCCAGGGGCAAAGATTGGTCCATTTGATATTTTGACCGAAGAGAATGGCAGTGAGTTTACATTACTGCTCAATGGCGAAAAAACTAAGTTTAAAACTTCAGCAGTTGGTCAGCATAATATTCTCAATATCACTTCATGTTTGGCATTCTTGCACGGTGAAGGATTTAAAATTCCCGAACTACAAAAAGCAGTGCTGAACTTAGGTATGGTGAAACGCCGTCAAGAAGTACGTGGCACTTACAAGGGTGCGACAGTTATCGATGATTTTGCTCATCATCCTCGCGCCATCACTGTCACTTTAGATGCGATTCGTGCACGATTTAAAAATCGTCGAATCGTCACAGTTTTTGAACCAGTCTCTGCTACGGCACGCTCTGCCATCTTTCAGGATGAGTTTCGCGACAGTTTGGCAACGAGTGATGAAGTTATCATTGCAAAACCTGACATCGCTACGACTGCTTTAGGTGGGAAAGATCTTGATGGAGTGAAACTCGCTAGTGAAATATCTTCTCATCATCACAAACCCGCTTCATGTGTTTCAACTTTGGCTCCCTTACGTGCCGCCATCGATGCGACTATAAGGAGCGGTGATGTATTAGTCATTTTGTCTAACCGTACTTGCTTAGGTCTATGGGAGTCTGATTTTGTTCAAGCTCTCAAATAGTTTAATTCTTTTAACGCTGTTTAGTTTTTCGCTGCAGTCATGTGCTTCTTCACTCGAGCCAGCACAGCAGGGAAAAACACTAGCCCAATATCATGCTTTATATAGAGAGCATGCTAAAGAGATTTGCCCAAATGGCACAGAAGAAGAATTTAATAAACTTCTTAAGCGTTACCGTGGTCAGGGTCATTGGGTACCGGAGTTGGCCAGTGATGTTGATTTCGTTACGGTAGAAAAGTTAATCCCTGAGATTGAAAAAAAACTTAAATGGATTCAAGAGCAGAGAAAGTGGTTGATTCAAAAGAAGAAACTTCCAGGTTTAGTCACATTAGAAAATATTGAAAAGAAAATGAAAGTTCTCTTGCAGCATAAGAGAGTTTGGGAGACCGATAGCAGTGAAAAAAATCGAAAGAAGGCTGGAGAGGATTCACTCGTAGAGCTCAAAAGGTTAAAAGGCGAGTGGGCGAAACTTGTTCGACTTACACCTTTCCTGACAAATTATTCATTCCCAGTAGATCATTTAAAAAATCGTAAGATCTATGATGAGTTCCGTGATCAACCCGAACCGACTTCTCAACAAATTGCTAATTACGCATTCTTCTATCGCCGTTTACTAGAAGATGGTGCCTACAACCCTGATCAAACATCCAGTGACTCATGGCTGAGAACGACCATCGATACAGTACAACTTGAGATGGATCGCCCAACATTAGTCCTGGCAGAAGATTTACGTTACGATTTACAGTTCGTTCTTGCTCGCATCAAAAAGGAATTAGAGCGAGGTAAACCCGCACTCATCGCGCGCCTTGGTGAATGGGAAGAGCGCACTTCACGGGCATTACAATTTTACCAAGACCTTGTGCGCCCAGAGAATAAAGAGAAAGCTCGTGCTCACATCCGTGAAAAAAATCAGGCGACTTTGCTTTTAAAAGAGTGGGTCGCCGCTAAGCAAACGCTGAGTTGGCTGTGGTGGAAAAAACAAGACGACACCATGAAGGCACTCTATAGCATCGAGACTATTCTTTATAATGAAGTGGGCGATGTAGATACTCAAGAAGCTCTCGAGCGTTTAGATGTTGCCCAAGTGGTAGTGAATCGCCACGGTGTTCCTTTCTATCGTCAACTCGATCCGGTGCAAGAGATGTTTCCCCTTTTGCGCAAAGAGCTCTCAGAGAAAGCCATTCAGAATGAGTACTGGCTGAATGTGCTTTATCGTCGAGGAGAGTTCTCGTTTACATATTATTATATGCCGGGAGCGGTGAAGGCTTTTTGTCCGGATTTTTCCAAGACTGGCCTACGTCTTCAGCGCGAGAATTTAGAAATTGCTTTGGCACTTTTGCGAAATCCGCGTAGTGACTTCAAAGCGCTTCGCTATTTTTCACGTGCTTCTATGCCAGGCCGAATAAATATGGCGAGCGTTTGGGAAAATTACCATTCATTGCCAGAACGTCCGGGGCTACTGGCCGAATCACAGGACAAATTAAGAACTCTTTGGAGTAAGGGCGCGGGGCAGTACCTTTATCAATTCCAGGATCCTACTGGAGAAAAATATCAAGTCGTTGAGCTGGAAAATAAAATATATGTGGCCCGTCTTTTCCAAGAGAAGTGGTTATTTTATTCCTGGCGAAACCCGCACTACTTTACCTATTTCGGTTTGAACGGAAATAGTACTTCGCTGAAGTAAAATACTTTGCGAAAGCACAGAATTCAGGTGTATAACGCGCCCTAGTCTATTAATTGTTTAGACCCGCGCGAGGAGCACCCGTATGTTGAAAAACTATATGTTCACTTCTGAGTCAGTCACAGAAGGTCACCCAGACAAAATGGCCGATCAGATTTCGGACGCTATTTTGGATGCCATGTTAACTCAAGATGCTAAGTCACGCGTGGCCTGTGAAACGCTCATCACTACGGGTCTAGTCGTGGTTGCTGGTGAAGTAACGACAGGTGCTAACATCAATATTCAAGATGTCGTACGCGCTAAAATTAAAGAAATCGGTTACGACCACTCAGACAAAGGTTTCGACTGTACGACATGCGGTGTAACCATTGCTCTCGGCAAACAGTCACAAGATATAGCCATGGGTGTGAACGAAGGCGAAGGCACTTACCTTGATCAAGGTGCTGGTGACCAAGGTCTTATGTTTGGTTACGCCATCAATGAAACTCCAAGCCTCATGCCAGTTACTATTGATCTCTCTCACCAACTTGCAAAACGACTTACTGACGTTCGTAAGAATGGCACTCTAAAAGACCTTCGCGCTGATGGTAAAACTCAAGTGACGGCTCAATATGTCGACGGCAAATTGAAGCGCCTGGATGCGATCGTTGTTTCAACTCAGCATGCGGAAGGCATGACGCTGAAACAAGTTCAAGAAGGCGTCATGGAAGAAGTCATCAAAAAGATCGTTCCTCAGCACCTTGTTGATAAAGATACTAAATATTTCATCAACCCAACTGGTCGCTTTGTTATCGGCGGACCAATGGGAGATTGTGGTCTTACTGGTCGCAAAATTATCGTTGATACCTACGGTGGTCACGGCGCTCACGGCGGCGGTGCTTTCTCAGGAAAAGATCCATCAAAGGTTGACCGCTCAGCTGCCTACGCTGCTCGCCACATTGCTAAGAACGTTGTTGCCGCAGGTTTGGCGGATAAGGCCTTGGTTCAAGTTGCGTACGCTATCGGTGTAGCAAAACCGATGAGTCTTTTGATCGATACTTTCGGCACAGCGAAAGTTGACGAGATGAAGCTTCAGGCAGCCATCAACGAACTCTTCGATATGCGTCCGAAGGCCCTTATTCAGCGACTCGATCTCTTGCGCCCAATTTACTCTTCTACTGCTGCCTACGGACACTTTGGCCGTACTGGTAAGCCAGGTGAGTTCACATGGGAACAAACCGACATGGTGGAGAAGTTGAAAGCTTTCTTCTAGAATATAGCTAAGAGCACTTATGAGAGGGGCCCTTTGGGGCCCCTTTTTTTTATGACAGAATTTTATTTCATGATTCGCCATACGCCTTTTTGGGCCATACCCCTCATTATTATTGCGGGTGAATTTGCTTATATTTTTTGGCTGCGAAAAAAGAAGAAATCGGCGCGTGCCTGCCTCATCATCATGATTCTGCCGATGTTAGCGCTGAGCTGGTACTATTACGCCGGTGGGCCTGACAAGGCGGTAAGAAAGTTCATGAAATGGCAAAGAAGTGTTGAATTATAATAAGTACTTAGCGCGGTGTCTGAAAATTGACACAATCTCTCCGGATTCGTTAGCATATTGGCAGGAGGATCTATGGACGATCTTAATTTCCTGC
>JBIKNE010000266.1:0-4030 GCA_044358855.1 Bacteriovoracaceae bacterium
CAGGATTTGAATTTAAAAACTCAAAGCCAAAGGTTGCTTCTGTTGTGATCAAAAAAACTCCTACGGCCCAGAAGAAGAAAATCAATGCCACTTATAAGAACGAAGCTGGCCGTGAGTTTAAATGTGAAGTGGGAGTTGAGATTCCTGCGGCAGAAGCAGCACAAGCTGCACCGATGGGTCCAATGCCAGGACAGCAACAACTGCCACCATCAATGCCGGTGCCAGACATTTTCCTTCAGGGCGTAAACTAGAAATTGAATTCCATTCCATCTTTCTGCAAAATCTGAACGCGGGGCTCATCGAGCTCCGCGATCTCTTGCTCTAATTCTCCACGAAAATTAGGCTTCAAATGCGTCAGAATAATAGGAACTCCCGGTGGCATCTTCTTGATCTCTTCTGCCAAAGTCTGCGGTGTATGATGATCGCTGGCATCAGCGACTTTTTGTAATTTATTGGGAAAACTGACTTCGGTAAAAATCGCTTTGAGTGCTGGAAACTCGCGCGCCTTCTCCCAAATTCGCGTTGTGGCCGCTGTATCGAGTGTGAAGAGAATCGCCTTCCCTTCCTTCTCGATGATGTATCCCATAGCATCGCTAGGATGCTTTACCGGTACTGGTGTAACTCGATAGCCACCAATCTCCGTCATTTTTTCAGGAGTAAGAGAATTGAAACGAATGGTTGGGTTTTGTGCAGTTGGGAGAATTGAGAAATCCGGCCAGATGGTGTCGTTAAACAAGTGATGCTTAATAAGGCCTAAGACCGTGTTGTGAGTCCACACCTCATAAGGTTTGGCCCGCATACCAAAACAGTTGTCACACAAGAAAGCTAAGTCTTTAATGTGATCCAAGTGAGGATGAGAAATCAAAATATTATCGATGCGGCTTTGTTTCTCAATAGATAACGTCGAGGCGACTGAGCCTGCATCTATCAAGAGTACATCATCGATCAAAAATGAGGTCGCCTGAAAACCGATGGTGACGCCGCCATGACCGCCTAAAATTTTAACTTTCATTAATTAAATTCTAAGCGGTTACCGGAAAACTTCCTAGTCTTTTGCGCCCTTCATGAGTTCGGCATAAATTTCCTTAGAGGGACGCTCGAGTATCTCGCCTAAGAGCCTCGACAAATCCTTTTTACCTGCGCCCTCAGAAAGAATATCCAACGCCTGCTGTAGGACATTCGGCGGAACTCTTGGACGTGGGTCTTTAGGAATATGAACAAGCCAAACAAACTCCCCTCGCTCCATCATTTCATCGAGTGCAACAAGACCTTCTGGTCCTTGAAAGCGACGCACTTTCTGATAGGTTTTACCCATCTCTTTCACGATCGCAAATTCACTTTCTGGCCACTCTTCCACCGCCATCGCCAGCGTTTGACGAATGCGTCCTGGAGCTTCAAAAAAGATATGAGTGCCAGCACCAAGAGAAGAAAAATAAGAACGAATTTTTCCTTCATCGCGCGAGAGAAAACCATGAAAGCTAAATGGCAATGGCGGCAAACCTGAGAGTTCGAGTGCTGCGATGACACTCGAGATTCCGGAGAAAGTTTCCACCTCAACGCCTTTCTCATAGGCCAATCGCACCAAGGGAAAAGCTGGGTCAGAGAGAATTGGACTGCCGGCCTCAGAAGCGACATAGAGATCGTGTCCCTGCCAGACAACTTCCAATAGACGCTCGAACTTGGCATCAGAACTTTGGTCATGAAGCGATAAAAGATGTTTATTTTGTGAGTTAATTCCATTGCGATGGAGAAATTCACGAAAGGAGCGCGTATCTTCGACCGCAAAGTAGCTACCATTCTCCAATGCATCTTTCACCCGAGCGGTCATGTCGGCCATGTTCCCAATAGGCATGTTAAGCAGAATGAGACGGGCCATGAGAGATCCTTATGCAAATTTTTCCCTCTGAAAAGCGAAGGAAGATTAGTGATATCATACCAAGATGAACCCGTCAGGATGACGGAAAAGGAAAAAAATGAGTATGAACGCCAAAGTTTCTCGCTGTGCCCAAGGTAATATCGTAATTCACATGCAAGGTGATCTTAATTACGAGCACAGTATTCCTTTTCGCCAAGAGCTGCAGACTCTTGCAGTGAAGCATCCTAACGCTCGTATCACAATTGACCTCGGTGCTATCGATTTCGTCGGCTCATCGGGCATTTGTCACTTCGTAGAAACTCTCAAACTCTTGAAAGATACTAACAACCGCATCGTGGCGCTGGATAATGTAAAGCTTGAGTTTGTGAAAGTCTTCCGTCTCTACGGACTCGATGAGACTCAGCATATCGCTGATCATATGAACTTCGACACGGATGAAACCGAGTCGATGAACCGATTCCAAGGTCGCACACGCACCTTTGAGAACTAGAAGCTGTAACGGAAAACGTTAATTTGTAAGGGGGGCATCGTGCTCCCCTTTTTTGTTTCCATCAGACGATAATCCACAGCTGTCGCCAGCGTCTCACCCATCTTGATTTGCTGATAAGACGAATCAAAAAAACCACCTTTGGTATCTGGTGAGTCACCTTCGCCGTAGTCTTTATATTCATCCACCGAATCATTATAGGGAGAAGAATGATCGTAGCCCTGATTGGCGCCACGCTGATGGTGAGAAACAATCACATAAGTACCAAACAAGAGGCCAGCATAAAGACCCAGTGATGCTCCTTGAGCAATAGCGCGAGGAGAAGTACCAAACGCCATCGAAGCTAAACCCAACAACGCACCACCAGCGGCACCATAACCGGTGACCAACATAAAGGCCTTAATACGCGGAGGAATGCCACCACTGCTTTGTGCCTGAGCATACGAGCGCGAAGGCATCAGCGTGAGAGAAATAAGAAGAACAAAAAGCATCATGCGATATGTTTTCATACTAAAAGGTTAATGGAGTTTCGCATCCTTGGCAAACTACAAGTGCTCCGAGTTCAGCTCTAAGCGAACATTTGCCCCTAACATTTTGCCCAAAAACTTACCGGCTTCGAGTAATCGACGTCGTTGTCCAAAACTCAAATGACCTCTTTGCCCCTTCACTTCTCTGATCTCAATAAGTTTCTTTTGTTTTGAAAACCTGACCAGATCGCACTGTCCGAGTCCCCAACTGCGCAGAACAATCGGTGCCACTAAAACGGGAATTTCGGTTTGATGAAACTGCCGTGACTCAGCTCTCTCGCGCTCTTTACCGCGTGAGATATTCGCGGACACCTTTGAAGGTTTTGCGATGAATAGGTGATGGTCCGTGATTGACGATGGAGTCACGATGGGTTTGCGTGGGATAACCGGCGTGGCGATCGAAGCCGTAGACGGGATATTGTTGATGGAATCGTTGCATGAGTTCATCGCGGTAAACCTTAGCGTGAATGCTGGCAAGGCCTATCAAGGCACTCTTAGCATCCCCTTTCACAATTGGGTGAACAGACCAAGACGAGTTAGCGTCTTTAGGTGCGCGATGGCCATCAATCAACCAAATAACCGGAAGTTTTTTATTTTTTGAAACAAGTTTCTCAGCCGAAAGTTTCATCGCTTTGAGCGAGGCGGCCAAAATATTAATCTCATCAATTTCTTGGGCCGAAATTTCTACTGTCGCAATCTTCCAATCGCCCGAGAGTTTTTGCAATTCCTCGCGAGCTGCTGCAGAGAGCTTCTTGGAATCGTTGACACCACTTTTTAGTAATAGCTGAACAATTTTATTCAACTGCACGCTACTTTCTAGCAAAACCGCAGCACTACTTGCCACCACGGGACCCGCCAAAGGACCGCGTCCGGCCTCGTCGCTCGCCACGAGCCAACAAGGAAAAGTGTGAGTGAATTGGGATTCAAAAATCATAACCCATGCTAACCCTTTCCAAACTCACAGGTAAAGTCCGAAGCAAAAGACATCTTAGAAGCAAATAAATTTTGAGGACGCTATAAGCTTCCTACTGAAACAGCTGAACATTCTGGAAATAGTTCTGCTGCTTCGATAAATCGTTGCCCCAGAATGTGACCTGTGAGTTTAGGAAAGGGAAAAAAGGGAAAAAAGGCAAAAAAAAG
>JBIKNE010000267.1:0-4025 GCA_044358855.1 Bacteriovoracaceae bacterium
GCTGGCACCCAGTCCTCAAATTTTTGCGTATCAAGTTCAAAAATATTTTTGAACATCATGAGACCTACACAAATTAAAACTGGAGCTGTCGCTTGGGCGGGAACGATTCCAACAAGCGGAGCTAAAAACAGGCAGGGGATAAAAAAGAGCGCCGTAAATATCGAGGTAAGCCCTGTGCGTCCACCGGCACTGACCCCTGCGGCACTTTCAATATAAGCAGTTCCAGCGGAAGTTCCCAAAGGGCCAGAGATCATAGTGGCTACCGCATCGACAATCAAACCTTTGCGAAGGTTAAGAGGTTGGCCATTTTTATCTTCTAGGCCCGCCGCCTTGGAGACTCCAACAAACGTGGAAACAGAATCAAACATGTCAGTAAAAACCATGGAGAGAATTGCTGGTACTAAGGAGAGTTTCAGAGCGCCCATGATATCGAGCTTCATAAAGACGCTGGAGAAATCTGGTGCAGAGACAAGCGAGTCAGGCACTTTTACGAGTCCCATCATGGCCGATAATAATGTGACAGTGAGAATTCCCGCTAAAAAAGCCAGTGGGTGATTCTTTTTCATGAGTGGCAAAATAACTAATAAACCAATGACGGCTAGTAAAACAGTGGGAGTCATCGCGCCCATTCGAACAAAAGTCGCCGCGTCTGAGACAATCAAACCAGCATTCTTGAGACCGATAAAAGTTAAAAACAGTCCAATACCCACTGCCGAGCCAATTTTCATATTATGAGGCAGAGATTCAGCGAGTTTTTCTCTTAGTGGAGTCGTGGAGATGATAAGAAAAATCACGCCTGACCAAAACACCATCCCGAGTGCTATTGGCCAGGGAATCTGTTCGCCTAAAATTATCGTGAAAGTGAAAAAGGCATTGAGTCCCATACCGGGAGCAATAGCAAAGGGGAGTTTCGCCCAAGCACCCATTAAAAAAGTCATCAAGGCACTCAACACCACAGTAGCGGTGAGGACACCGGTAAAGCTCATGCCGCTGCCAGGAGTAGCGAGAATCGCAGGATTCACAAAGATGATGTAACTCATCGTAAGAAATGTGGTGAGCCCAGCAATCAATTCGGTACGAATGTTTTTCATAGAATAATGATAGCGGTTTCGTACAAATTCGCGAAGCAGCATTTGGCAGAATTATGCTAGCCTTTTGCTCATGAGTCATTGTCCCTATTCTCCCTGGAACACTCGGCGCTTCATCGTTGGAGTGGGCCTTAAAAGTATTCCTGGTCAAAAGATTTTCTTACAGGATGAAGAGTGGGCCCATTATCGCGGCAATAAGGCGAATGTTCGTAACGAAAATCTCGCGAAGTATTATCCAGCCAATGTTGGTTTAACTGAGCAAGAACTTAGCGACAGTGTGGCCTGTTTACGCTCAATCGCGTCGCAAGAGGGAATTGCCGAGGCGACACTACTTCCATCTGAAGTTCCCTTCAGAGATGAATTTGATAAATTCTGCTGTTCAGTGCAAGAAGATATTTCTATTTGGAAGAAAGAGGGTGAGCGTGAATGGCTCGCTGCTATTCATCTGGCCGCGCCCAATCATTGGGCACCGGAAGATAAGATTGGCAAAAGTTTTACTGATTCGCACATACCTGTTCCAAAGATTGCACCCATCTCACAAATCGCAGGCAAGCTCTTCCAACAAGGACTTGAACGTGGACTGCAGGAACGACTTGCCTGGGGAGTGGCAACAGATAATCGATTGAATCATCACCCGAGTCCTCCACCAGGGATCATGTTGGAAGATTGGCATGGGCGAAGTTTTGATGTTGAACATCCTAAGCTCTTTGCACGAGTCGAGCGACAAACTCTTTTTCCGGTTCCTGGTCATTCACTGTTGATATTTACGATCAGAACTTTTTTTGTAGATGTTGCAACTCTTCCCTCAGTTGATAAGCAACAAATCTCGCAGTGTATGGATAGTATGGATGAAGATATTCTGCGCTATAAAGGGCTATTGCTTGATAAGAGTCCAATCCAGAATTGGCTGCAAAGTTATTTTAATTTGTAAGGACTAAATGATCACTCCGATTTTATTATTAATTGTCTCCAATGTTTTTATGACAATTGCCTGGTACGGTCATTTGAAAGGGGACATGACTCTCAAGCCGTTATGGATTGTGGTTTTAGTCAGCTGGGGAATTGCTTTTTTTGAGTATATCTTTCAAGTACCGGCCAATCGTTTAGGTCATCAATATTTCACTCTGCCTCAGCTCAAAGTGATGCAAGAAGTGATTACCATGACAGTCTTTGCAGTTTTTTGTGTGGCCTTTATGAAGGTTCCACTGACTAAAAACTTTCTCTACGCTTCTATTTGCTTAGTGGGCGCAGCGTTCTTTATATTTAGAGATGTTAAGTGAAAGACAACTAGTTACTATGTAAAACTTACCGTCGCCAGAGTAGTCCTCTAAAAGGTAGTTTCCTCCCATGGTGACATCTATTAATCCCGATACGATTCCTCTGACCGCGTGGCTTCCTTTAACAGCTAAGGAAGCTAAGAAACGTGGCTGGGACGAACTCGATGTTATTTTGGTTTCGGGCGATGCCTACGTTGATCATCCGGCATTTGGAACTGCGGTTATCGGACGCATTCTTGAATCTTTGGGCTTGAAAGTCGCCATAATTGCTCAACCCAATTGGCAAGATGATCTTAGAGACTTCAAGAAATTTGGAAAGCCTAAATACTTTTTTGGTGTCACTAGCGGGAATATGGACTCGATGGTCAATAAGTACACCGCCGCCAAGCGCATGCGCTCTGAAGACGCTTACACTCCCGGTGGCGCCACCAACCATCGCCCTGATTATGCCACCAGCGTTTATAGCAAGATATTAAAAGAACTTTACCCTGATACCCCAGTCGTTTTGGGTGGAATTGAAGCCTCACTTCGTCGTGTGACTCACTACGACTATTGGTCCGATCGTTTGATGCCGAATATTCTCAGTTCATCAGGTGCTGACATGCTGATCTATGGCATGGGTGAACAGCCGTTGCGCGATATTGCTAAGCTAGTTTCAAAGGGAATTCCTTTCTCTGAGCTTCGCAACGTTCCGCAAACAGCATTTTTAGTCGATGAAACGGAAGCGCTTCCTAACGTCAAATGGGAAGATCTAGAACTCACCAGTCATGAAGAGTGCTTACAGGATAAATTGGCCTACGCTCGCAACTTTATGCATGTTGAAGTTGAAAGTAACAAGCAGTATGCCAACCGCTTATTGCAAAAGGTGAGTGGTAAGACTTTGGTGATTAATCCACCTTACCAGACTATGACTGAAAATGAGATCGATGCTTCTTTTGATCTTCCCTATACTCGTTTGCCACATCCTAAATACAAAGACCGCGGTCCAATCAGTGCTTTTGAGATGATTAAGTTTTCTCTCAATACTCACCGCGGGTGTTTTGGTGGCTGTTCATTCTGCACCATCTCGGCTCACCAAGGTAAGATGATTGCTTCACGCTCGAAAGAGTCGGTGATGAAAGAGCTCGATCAAGTGGTAAAAATGCCTGACTTCAAAGGCTATATCTCAGATATGGGCGGACCATCAGCCAATATGTATCAAATGAAAGGCATTGATCAGGCGCTGTGTGATAAGTGTGCTGCTCCCTCATGTGTCTTCCCACAAGTTTGTAAAAATCTTGAAACTGACCCATCTAAGATGACCGATCTTTACAAGTCGGTGGCGGCCCATCCTCAAGTGAAAAAAGCTTTCGTGAGTTCTGGACTCAGATACGACTTGATGTTCGATCCTCGCTCTACTCATCCAGAGAAAGACGAGGAGTATGTGGAGCAGCTGGTGACTCATCACGTTTCAGGACGTCTTAAAGTGGCACCTGAGCACACCGAAGATCATGTCTTAAAATTGATGCGTAAACCAAGTTTCGAGTTCTTTAAGATCTTTAAAAAGCGCTTTGAAGAGATATCTAAAAAGAAGGGGCTCAAGCAAGAAATCATTCCATATTTTATTTCCAGTCATCCAGGTTGTAAGCCAGAGGATATGGCGCAACTCGCATCTAAAACC
>JBIKNE010000268.1:0-4012 GCA_044358855.1 Bacteriovoracaceae bacterium
CGAACAACGCTCCGCAGTTTGCTCTGAAGTTGCTCTCGTAAGTCACACCCACGCAAGGTGGTCCCGAATGGGACCACCTTTTTCTATTTTTTTTGCTACAATCTTCCTATGCGTAAGACCATTATGATTTTTGGGGCCAGCTCGTTTTTGGGATCTAATCTCATCGAATCACTATCTGCGCATTACCGAATCATTGGCGTCTTTCATAAAACGGCACTTGATATCCCTGGCATCATGACGTTACGTTGTGATGTTTTGAAAAAAGATAATGTGAATCGCTATATAGCAAAATTTCGTCCGGACATTACGATCTATGCAGCTGGGCTTTCATCCATCAATGCTTGTCATGCCAATCCAAAATTAGCCGACGCTCTTAATTCAGCAGGACTGATCAATGTCTGTTCATCGGCCGAGAGATTTGGATCGAAGTTTATTTTTATATCTTCGAGTTTCGTCTTAGCGGGAGAAGATGTTGTTTACCATGAGAGTGATACGCCTTTTCCGGGAACAGTCTATGGAGGCGGTCTAGCCTCGAGTGAGTTTTACGTTCAGAAATCCTGTTTGAACTATATTATTTTCCGTTCTTGTCCTTTGTACGGTCGAGCCTATAATCCCGTTCGTAAGAATTGGTTTGAGCCGATTGAAACAAGTCTCATGCAAGGAAATCAGATTAACATCGACGACCACGTAGAGCATGGCTTTCTAGATGTGCAGATTTTAGCGAAGCTCATTCAGTTAGCGATTGAGAAGGGTGTCACTAATCGCCTCTTCCAAGTCACATCCAAAGACATTATGAGCCGCTATGATTTCGCACGTAAGTACTGCGAGATCTTTGAAAAAGATGAAGATTTAGTGGCACGCACACAGTGGTTACTGCCGCTCGACGATAAACAGTTTAAGAATAAGAGCGCGGATAAATATCATTTCCGCATGGATACAAAAAATGCCGAAGAGTTCTTCGGTTTGCGTATGCCAACCGTAGAAGAATCACTTAAATCGACAAAGAAAAGATTAGCGAGCTGAGTTGCGGATAAACTCGGCAAGATAGAATCTTACCAATGACTCCACTTCGACAACTTCACCTTGATAGCGCCAAGTTACATTGTTGAACGGGCCAACGTGCGCTTTGATTTCGTGAATCTGAGGTGCACCTGGTGACTGGTCACCCGGAATTCTTGGGGCAAATAACCCGCCGCTGTTCGATAGGAAACCAACGCTGATAACGTCAGGACCTCGGCGAGCGACGATGAGTTTGAGAGTGTTTCTGAACATCATAAAGTCGTTAATCGTATTTGAAATACGGAAGACTTTAATCTTGCGACCTTGATCACGATTTACGCTGTATTGATTGAAAAGCGAAACATAGAACTCGAAGCGATCTTTCAATTTGTTCATGAAATTGACTGAAGACTCTTCCAGCACGCGAGCAGGATCGGCGGCATCGGTAAATCGAATATAGCCAGACTCCTCCATATTGATTTCTTCAAGGGCAAGAGACTCAATCCAGGATGTATCGTATTTTTCAATTTGTGATGTGTTCATATATTTATGATCGGGGCAAGAATGCCACACGTCAACTTTTTGCAATGAAGATGGGGGAAATAGAAAAAGAAAATAAGGGCCTGTTAGGATGGTGATTCGTTTCGCGCCCCTTAAATTTAAGGTGGGCGCTGTTAGTAATCACTTTAGGCTTCTCACAATCTGACTCTTTCGAGGCAGGTGAGCGTGCACACCGTGACCAGGGACTGCTCCCGATAACTGAATCGTAGGGGCGAAACTTATATATCCACCCAGACCCACTTACAATTCTACTCCCAAGGTCTCGGGAGGGCCATGGGGACCTTTTGCCTGACTAGCAAAAGTCTAAGTGTTTTCGTAGGGTTATCCCCATTGATAATAGTTGTGCGGTGCGGTATAATATATAAATACAGGGATAGCTACTTTTCTTAAAGTTTCTGCGTGTTCTGGTCGAAAAGACTCAAAGAACCTACGCAAGGGGAGCGAGTTATGAAAGGGAAAATCACGGAGTTCTTGAAGGATGAGAGCGGCCAGACCTCAACGGAGTACATTCTGTTGGTGGCTGTGGTTGCATTTATCATCTTTAAATTCAAGGGCGTTCTTGAAGACAAACTAGTGGGGCCAAACGGTCTTGTAAATGGTGTCTTCACGAAAGCGGATTCACTCTTGGAGTCGATGAACAACACCAACTAAGAGATAGCTCTTAGGGTTTGACTCGACAACGACGGCAGGCTTACGATGGAATTGTGAAAGCAAAATCCACCGGACAGGCTGCCGTCGAGTATTTATTTGTGCTCTTCTTTATGGTGCTTCTAGCTTCTAGAATTGCTTCCCGCTTTAATTCATTCTTCAGAGACTCCATTGGTAATTTAGGACACGTCCTTTCTCAAAACCTCATCGTTGGGGTTTGTGACAAGTCTTGTTTCTATAACGGCTACGGCAATCGTCATTCAGGTAGCCCGTGATTCCCGTCAGCATCTATTGGTTATTAGTCGTAGAGCTCGCCCTCGTCTCTTGGGGTGATGTGCGAACGCAGAAGATTCCAAACTTTTGGAGTCTTTTAAACATCATTTTCTTCATTTTGTTTTTGATCTTTTTGCCAGAGATTTATCCTTTCGCTTGGGGGACATTTCTTTATTCGGCAGTTTTTCTTGCAGTTGGTTTTGTACTGTTCTTGTTAAAAATTATGGGTGGAGGAGACTCTAAGTTTCTTTTTTCATTTTTTTTGCTCATACCCATGTCCTTGCAATCAAGGGCGCTGGTTTTACTTCTACTCTCTACTGTTTTGATCGGTGGGTTCTTACTATTAACTAATATTGGTAAGAATCATGAAAAAATTGTGGCCTCTATAAAAACGGGCTACATTAAAGGAATCAAAGATTGTTTCGGGACAAAATTTTCATTTGCTCCTGTCATCTTATTAGCGTGGTTGTGGTTAGGATGGGAAATAGGTTTGTTATCATTTTAAATAAACGCGGACAAAGTACCGTGGAGTATATTCTTCTACTGTCGGTAGTCGTCAGTTTGATTTATGTGGTCATCAACTCGGCTAGATTTAAAGAAATTATGGGTGAAGGTGGAACACTGGGCACCAACATGCGTCTCGAATCTGAGTGGCACTATCGTTTCGCTAAGCCTCGTAATGGTCTGACGACAACTTGGTCAGGAGCATCGGCCGATCATCCTTCTTATTGGAATAGCGCGAGAGGTGCGACACATTTCATTGGTCCCAAGGAACCTTATCCTCAATGAAAAAATCCAAACAAGAAGGCCAATCTACAATTGAGTTTATTTTCACCATGATGTTTTCATTGGGTGTGGTGTTTTTGTTTGTGAATATTTCAGTTAATTATTCGGCGGGCTTTCTTGTTCACTATGCAACTTTTATGGCAAGCCGAACTTACCTAACAGTAGATGGCAACGCTAACCAACCTGCGGGCTCTGAAGCTGAAGCAGCTCAGGCCGCTTTTGATACTTTTCGTCGCTTCAAGATGTCGGCCGTTGGAGTCCCAACTGCGGGAATAATGCCTCCCGGTGGAGCGGCGAATGGCTTTTATATCAATTCTTTTTCAACAGTCTCCAATAGCCAACAGGCCTTGTTTGTTGGTGTTTATGCGAGATATGAAAAGCCACTTTCATTTTTTAAAGTACTAGCTGGCGATACTCCAGTAACATTTGTCTCAGAGTCATTTCTAGGAAAAGAACCCGTAAGGGCCGATTGTTGGCAGCGCACCTGTCAGGCCATTATGCTTGGAGTAAAAGGACAACCCAATGCTTGTTCGTCTCAAAATAGCCATGACTTCACTGTTTTCGACAACGGTTGCTGATAAGGGCCAGGCCCTCATTGAGTTCATCATCTTTTTGCCGTTTATGCTGATGATGTATACCGTCGTTGCGAGCTTAGGTGATGCAATATATGGATCGATTAATCAGCAAAAAGTAACGCGCGCATACTTTTACTTTCGTTTACAAAACAATTCTCAAATAAGTAAGC
>JBIKNE010000269.1:0-4007 GCA_044358855.1 Bacteriovoracaceae bacterium
GCCAACATACTTAGGAGTATTGATAACGATTTTGGTTTCGTCTTGAATCGTCCAATCCACTCCAGTCTGTAGCTTGATGTACTGATTAATATTGTCAGCGTTAAGCCCGATGCTATTACCGCTGATCTTTTTAAATGAGATAGTGAGCTTCTCTGCCTTTAAGGCCTGGATGATAAAGCCGACATCATTGAGATAACTCTTACAGGTGGCACTCATGCCGCTGTTGTACCAATCGGTTATATCAATAGAGCTCATAAATTCTGTAACAAGGCCTGAGAGCTCAATTTGCACGGTGATATCGTTTTTAAGAGAGAGCCCGGCACTCACCAACGGATTACCTGATAAGAGGAAGCCGAGATTACCTTGAAAGGTGTAGTTGTAGACACGCGAGTACTCCGAGCGATCGGTGTAGCGCGTGAGCACTTCATTACTAAAGCAATCATTTGGCGGAGCGACAAAAGAGACGGCATCAGGCCGGCCGCCGATCAATGTTCCGGTAGTGGCGTTTTCGAGTGGGTTTTGAAAGCCGATATAACCAAAGTCTTTAACGAGCGCATCAATCGCCGTTTTTGGATCTTGGACTTCGGGAGGTTGACAGCTTACCAACATGAGAAGGCACAGAGGAGAGAGGAGAGATAGATTGAGTAGCTTCATGATCGAACTCCATACGTAGCAAAAGTTCCAGCGTGAGCATAATATTCAACGTACGTTCCACGGCCGCTGGTTGAAAGTATCGAAAATGATAAGTGAGATGTGTGATGCAAACAAGTTTGCAAGCCTCATGAGGCCAAAGTACTTTCAAAATAGGGAGTTAACCCCATTTTCGCTTTAGTGCACTTAGCTCACTTCTCCAAAAATTTCGCCACGAAGTTTTGGCAAAGAGATTGAAGTGATGGAGATCATGTATCGAGATCTAGTCTTCAGTCGGATAACAAGGTTCATATTTCGAAGGATCATCAAGGCCCGCATGCAGTTGTGTGCTTTTGCCAACATCAACTGAACCATCGGAGCGGACATGAGAGCAGATAATTTTTATGGGACTCATACGACAGCAGGTGCGGCCTACCGTTTCCGTGGCGGGAGCAGTCGACTTCAAGAGAGCTTTTTGAGCGACTGGCTTTGCTTGTGGGCGATTGAAGAAAGTGATTTTATTGCAAACTAAATGGGCCTTGACGTCGATGCCTGAGGCATGGAATTTTTCTGGGAAAAGACCCAGATTGAAGGGGATTTTTTCATTGGGCAAAAGCGACGATTCTTCTTCAACTTGATACGTGGGACCATTTTCTTGGCCATTCTTATGCTGAAGAGTGAGCTTACAACCAATCATACCTTGGGTGTGAGAGGCCTCAAAGTCGGCCGCGAGGTAAACGCGCTTACTCGCTTCAATCAACTCAGTGTGAAGAGTGACAGTAGCGAGTTTGTTTTTATCAGTGATCGTCAGCGCGGCATGGGCACGAAGCGAGACCAACAAAAAAGAGATGATGAATGTTTTCATTAGAGCGTTCCTCCTAAACCGAAGAAGAGTTCAGCCGCCGTGACACCATCTTGCAAGCGATTGACTCCACGAAGTCCGATGGTAATAGGTAAAATTCGAGCGAGACGGGATTCGAAGTTGAGTTCCAGACCGGTGCTGTTTAAAGTTGGGTTCGACGACTGATTATCCACTGCCGTTGAATCGAAGAAGGCGTTGACGTAGAGACGCTTTAAGAACCAGAGCGAGCCGAGGGCGAAGTCTGGATAGGCCAGCGGTAGAACATAGTTGGCACTCACACGGCGATAGTGGGGGGCAAACATATAGGAATAGCCGCGTGAGTAGACATAACCCAAAGGGTTTGAGGCGAAGGCCTGGAAGCGGTAAGCTCCCTCAGTGTCGCGCTGATATTCCTCAGTAAAATTGAGTTTCATCACGTTATGCTTAAAGAGACCGGGGAACTGAAGATTGGCCGCTTGAAAAACACGATACGAAGAAATTGTTTTGTTAGAATCGTTTTGGGCACGATCGGCATGGCCGATGTACTGCAATTGCACAGGTGAGACAATCGAGCGATAGACTTGGTCTTTGGCCAGCGTGAAATCAAAGTGGACAGAGGTATTATGAAAATACTGAGATCGTCCATCCACATCACGATTATTGAGTTGGTATTCGTCCGTCTCGAGGTAACTTGCCCCTAATGTGAAATTACTGGCGATCGTGTACAGGTCAATTCTTTTAAGATAAGGCAGCGTCATGGTGAGACCCGCCTCATACTCATACCAGCTCAAGGTGTCGCGGCTTTGATAGTCTTTGGTAAAACGCTCAGTCGGTCCGCCACTTAAACGAAAGAGCGGATAAAATTTATTATAACTCACACCAAAACTGTAGAACTGGCCGGTTTCTTCCGCATCACGCCCAATAGTGGCATCCAATCCGATGGTGCCAAGATAGTTCGCAGAATTAACCGCCGCTTGCAGTCCTCGACCACCGATGAAGCTCCATGAGTGCGGGGTGAAAAGACGCTTGTCCCAATCGCCATACTCTTCTGGAGTGTGTTTTGTTTGCGCGGCAAACATTTGTGCTTGATTAGGAATATCTCGCAGCGGGAATTGCATGTAATTATCAGAAGGCGAGTCTTTGCTGAGATAGTTATGATCCACCAACGCGCTCATCTCGATCGGGCGACACTGCGAGAGCGGCTGCGTTTTTAAAACAGTTCCGTTGATGTCCATATCACTGTAATAGACATTCGTCCCATCAGATGAGGGAGCGTAAGCGGCTATTTTGGCGTCACTACATTGTGCCACTTTGTTGTCAGTGATTTTAAAAATCTCATTTTTCCCTTGAGACTGCGCTTCAAAGAAAATATTTTGAGACTGATCCACAAACAGATTAAAAAGTAAGTTCTTTGAGCCTTTAAGAATTTCGCTACTGGTTTTGTTGTTAAGATCAATCTTTTGCAGCGACTTCTTACCGGTCACATCTAACACCAGTGCGACTGCGCTATTGTCGTCAAAATAGAAAGCTTCGACGATTTTGTGTTGCTCAACATGAACACGACGCTGAGTTTTTCCGGCCAGGTCCAGTTCTGCGATCTGCCATTTTTGTGAGGGGGTAAATTCAATCGCTAAAACTTTACTGGCGTCATGATTGAAGTGAGGGTTGTAGTAGCGTTTTTTCTGAGTGATTTGTTTTTTCTCACCCGTCTTAAGATCTACTAACACCAGGTCAGAGTAACCTTTAAAGCCGTAGCGAGCATCCGGAAGGAATTGTGGATAAATCGCTTTGTCACCTGCCATGGAGAGCATAGAGATTTCGTTAATAAAGGGAATGTCAGCGATTTTAGTATCCTTGTCACCTTCTCGCTGAGTGATGGCGTAGTAGTTATCGAGATCATACTTAAGAAAGTGCAGCTTGTTATTCAGCATGAACGGATACGTTTCTTCGCGGTACTCGGTGATCATTTCACCAGTGAAGTCTTCTTTCCAAGCTTCTTTGAGTTCTTGCATCGTCTGATCATAGAAATCACTGAAATTGACTCCAGAGACGATATAAAAGGATTCAGTCAGGCGCCATGGATGAGGAAAGGTGGCGACCTTGTGAGTGACTTTTTTCCAAAAATCATCGCCGAATTTTTTGGTAGCGTTGGAGATCAGGGCATAACCCCAGACATAATGATTGGGGTAGCGGTTGTTATAAGAGCCGTTGATGAATTCGTCGTAACTAGGAATTTGGTTGGAAAGCACTAAGGCCTTCAGGCGCGCCAGAAAGCGTGGTGAGCGGCCGCGGCCAGCGTCGCTGTATTTGGTTTCGGCCCAGACAGCATCACCTTCAAAATACCAAGACTGCAGTCCCAAAAACATCGCCAAGAAGCGACCGGTGTCACCCAAGATATAGTCGAGTGCTTTGGTCGTGCCACGATTGAAGTGATCGTATTGTACAACGTGACGGTATTCATGAATCGAGAGGGTTTGATACCAATCGGTGCCACCCACAAAAGGAAAATAAATAGCACTGGCATGCCACTCACTGC
>JBIKNE010000271.1:0-3992 GCA_044358855.1 Bacteriovoracaceae bacterium
AGAATATTCCTTTTTTAGAAAACAATCCTTTTCAAGTTTCTTACCTTACTCGTCTCATCCAAGAGGTCGGCGAGGTTTTGATTGATAGAGGAGGCATCGAGGAACTGCAGCGTGGCAGTGAGTTTATCGCAGAAATAAAAGTTCTTAAAAGCATGGAGAGTTTGATTGAAGTTGCGAGCGAACCAAAGTCAGTCACTCCGATGATCAAGGGCCCGATTGATTTCCTATTAGACGATGTCTATCGTGAGATTGATCGCTTAGAAGGACAAGTTGTCGTTGCTAATATGACTGAACGCCAGCAAAAGATATTTTTGCCATTAAAACAGCATCGTCCCGATGCCCTCAATCTTTTAAAACTTTCCGGACTTAATCCAAAAGATTTTGGCGATGGTCTTGAGAGTTTGAAATTCTTTCTGAAGCGTCAGGTATAAATAAATCGAGTACCATCGGTTTATGATCACTGCCTTTCGAGTTGGCAATGACTTCGGCGTATTTCACTTCAAGGCCTCGAACAAAAGCATGATCGAGATAGTTCTTTGTAAGAATCCAGGCCATGCGTTTGTCACCATTGATAAATTTAACTTCTTTCATGCCCAGTTCTTTTGTCTGCTGCATGAGGTATTCGGTGCGCTCTTTCGTGCGAGTGTTAAAGTCTCCAGCCCATAGGACCGGCCCCGAGTGTTCTTTGATCACACGAATAATTTGTTGCATATGACGTTTGAAAGTATCAAAGCCCGTCAGATTTATTCCGTGGATAGAAATCACTAACAATTCTTCTGTCATGCCCTTGATAGGGTATTTGGTAAAGATATTGGCCTTAGGTGTGTTCACAACAGGTTCGGTGTCGACCGTATGGCTAAAACGTATTTGCGAGGGACGAACATTTGCTACATTCATCACGCCGGTAGCGATCCCCTTATATTTGAATCCGGTCGTCATATCAAAACGAAACTGGGGGAAAAAGTTCTGCGTGAATTGGAAGTGAGAGGTTTGATAAACTTCTTGCAGTAAAAAGAGTGAACGATTGCGAGCGTAATTGAGAAATTCGGCCTGCCAGCCATCCTCTTCACTTTTTTTGATATTCCAAACGAGAGCTTTAATTGATTTCGGATTGAAAGCACTCCCTTGCGCTTGTCCTTGTGAGCTATAAGCTTTCGCTTCCGGCACTTGCTCAATCAACCAATTGTTGAGTTCTGCCTCGTTGGCGAAAGCAGTGGTAGAGAAGATAAGTGAGAACAAGAGGATTTTTAGATGAGTCATAGTCTTATTATAGAAAGAGACTCCTCTTCATGCGTGCGGGTAGATTCTGCCTTTATTGAGTAAGTTTATCAGAAGTAAGGGGTAAGTTAGCAAGCTTAGGTGGTGAAGATTGCGTTAAACCTAATGAGAAGTTAGCAGGTGTAAGAAAAAAAGGGCCGCTTTTGCAAGCGACCCCTTTAAGGGATTACTTCGTCCAAACTTTTTTATCACAGAATTCAACGTCACCGTCGAACACGTGAGAGAGGACTTCGTAATGCGATCCAACCTTACTGAGAACAGCGTAAAAACCATTTCCGCCGCCCACACCAATGTTGAAACGATAAAGATCTAATTCAGGGAACAAAAGGCTTTCGATTTTTTCTAATGTGATATCGTCAGTTTCAATCAAGCTATCGCCCCAGCCAACGATGGGCATAACGGCAGCAATCAATTTTGGATCAACATGCTTCATGCGGCGATTGTAGTCGGCCACTTCATCTGTTTCTGGTTCGAAGTACTCGACGATTTCTTGAGTGACGATGAATTTTTCGCCTTCAAATTCTTGGTGAAGTGAACAACCACCAACATACATGCTCGAGCCGTCTTCCATATCCTGGTAAGCTTCGTCGTAGCTCTCAGTACGAGACATATCTTGAGCGAAAAGTTGAGTTGAAGTGATCAATAGTGCAGTTAAAATAACAAGTTTCATATGGCCTCCCTTAAAAGCTGAGCGAGTTATAATTCGATGATGACTAGCCGTACAATCTAAAAATAAGATCATTAATATTCAATGTGTCAGAGGTGAGTCAATTTGTGCTAGGTTGTGGCCATGAATGCAAACTCTCTAGCTATTGAGCTCTCAAAAGACCTACCCGGGGGGAGCCGCTGGTTGCCACGTTTGGATTCTCAATTAGTTAAGGAGCTCAACCTTCCAGACTGTATGGTCTACGAGACCATGCGATCAGAAGTTTTAAAGCTAGAGGCGCTTGGGATTAAGGCCTCTCAAACTCTAAGTCCTGGGCATTTTCATTCCATCATTATTATTCCTACCAGGCAGCGTATCGAAACCCTCGGGCTGATTGCTCATGGGTTAAAACACCTGGCCCACGATGGAGAGTTGTTATTTGTCTGTGATAACGATCTGGGTGCACGTGGGTATATGACTCATTTAAAAGAGCTCTGTGGTGACTTCGAGGCCGAGAGTAAGCGTAAGTGCCGTTATGTTAAGCTCAAGCGCTCTATGGTTCAAAACGAGGATTTACTGCGTTTATGGGAGCAAGAAGCCGGTATGGGCCAGCTCGACGGCCATCATACGATTCCTGGAATTTATGGCTGGAATAAAGTTGATCGTGGCTCGCAGCTTTTGTTAACAACCATCCCACCTCTGATGGGTTTGGGTGCTGATCTTGGCGCAGGGTCGGGATATCTCTCTATCGAAATATTGCGAAAAAATGCAGATGTGAAAATTCATCTGATGGAAGCTGAATACCGCGCCCTTGAATGTGCCAAGGCCAATCTGGTGAACTACCCAGGCAATCAGTTTCATTGGGTCGATATCACTAGGCCCGAAGCCAGAATTCTCAAAGGGCTTGATTGGATTATCATGAACCCGCCGTTTCATGAGGGGAATACCGCTGATACCACCCTCGGTCTCACATTCATTGATACTGCCGCTTCTATGCTCAAAGAGGGAGGAAAGCTCTATCTCGTTGCGAATATTTTTTTGGGTTATGAAAATACCATTGCGCGACTTTTTAAACATTCTGAAAAAGTGTTGGTACAAGATGGCTTCAAGGTGATTCATGCCGAGCGATAAGCGCTACCCACGTCTTGATCAATTGCTCGCAAGCCTAGGATACGGCTCCCGTCGCGAAGTCGATATTTTTCTAAAAAAGAAACTGATTACCATCGAAGGGATCGATAAAGTAAAATCGGATCTACGAGTTGATCCAAACTTGATCCGCTTTGAAGGGGAGCCGCTCGATAATCCGCTTGGACTTCTCATTCTTATGCACAAACCCGTGGGCCATGTTTGCTCGCATAACGATGAAGAAGGCAAATTGGTTTACGATCTCTTGCCTGCTCGCTGGCGTGTGCGCAATCCACAAGTGGTAAGCGTCGGCCGGCTTGATAAAGACACCAGCGGACTTTTACTTTTAACTGATCAACACGAACTCGTTCACGCTTTGACATCTCCTAAGCATCACGTCGCCAAGATATATGAGGCCACTGTCGAAAAACCGCTGCGTCCAGAAATGGTGGATATTTTTGCATCGGGTGAACTGATGTTAAATGGTGAGAGCAAGCCTTGCTTACCGGCGAAGCTTGAAATCATAAGTGAGTTTCAGGCGAGAGTTACACTTCAGGAAGGACGCTATCATCAAGTCAGAAGAATGTTTGCTGCGTTGGGGTGTCATGTCGTGAAGCTTCATCGCTCGCAATTCGGAGAGCTCATGCTTTCGGATCTAGCTTTGGGTGAGTTTAAGCTTCTACCACTTAACACTAAAATCTAGAAAACTTCCCATACCATTCTGACGTCATTGAAATCGCATTCTTTATATGCATATTTCAACTCTCTTTCTTCACCCAATTCATTGTAGAGAGGCGTGCGGGCAGGATATTTATTTTCTTTGTCCGGTGCCTGCATGATAAGGCCCGTAAGATAAAAATGTTTGGTACTCAAGAGCTTATTAAACGTAGCGAGGATAAAAGGATTGAAGCTGCCTTCACCTTTCCAAACTGCTTTATTAAGC
>JBIKNE010000272.1:0-3990 GCA_044358855.1 Bacteriovoracaceae bacterium
AGGCCTTTATAGAGTTTTGCATTCTCAACTGTCCAGACGGCATCACCTTTGGTGCCATCATCACAAACAAATGTCGTCTCAACTCTCTTAGAAGTCGCTTTAACTTTGCTGGTTTTGCATTTCTCATTTTTATCAGTGCGCGCAATCGACTCTTCCATGGAGAGCATTTCTTTGGTGTAACAAACTTTGGTGCCTTCCGGACTCATCACGGCACCCTGTTGTCCCATCATAGCTGCCATTTGTTGGCGCTGTTCTGGGGAGAGTTTTGCCATCGCTTTTTTCATCTCTGCACTTGGATCAATTTTTTTACCACGCGCCTCGATTTGCATGTCGATAGTCCACAGACCTGGCGTGAGATCAAGTGCTGCCATCGCGGGGAGTGAAGCGAAGGTGAGGCAAAGAATGAAAAAACGCATAAAATCTCCTGTTTAAAATGAATGAGAAATTGTGACTTAAAAACGACTTAATCGCCTATCAGAAAAAGAGGCCATTTTGACACCACCTCTTGGGCCGATCCAGTCAAATTTCAGAGTGTTAACTCCGTTAATTTGTGAAGGGAGTCTATTATTTTTACAGGCCGTGCCAGGAGTTTAAAGTAGTCAAGTATAGTAGATAGATTCATACTAGGCGCGATTTCCAAATGACGGATTCAATCGAAAGATAAGAGGTAGTTTTATGATGAAAAAAATCCCAGCACTGGCCTTGCTTGCAACTCTGGCATCGTGTGGAATGTCGACGTCGCCTGACAATGTAAAAAAACTTGATCTAGTTAACTCAGCAATCATTTCTATTCGCGATGTTAAAGACGAAGTGCAAACTTTTATGGTTCGCCTCGATGCTCAAGCTTTGCTTGAAACCGCGACCTACATGAATGGCAAAATCATTATTGATGATGCACAGAAAGCGCTCGTTTTGAAACAGCAAGCTGACTTCGTGGCATCTCTTCAGGCCATCGATCCAACGATTCATGTGCTCTATAGCACAAAGCTTTCGATGAACTCAGTCACTATCGCGGCTGCTCCAAGTGTCATGGGCCAAGTGAATAAACTTCCGATGGTGAAGAACGCTCGTCCGATGTCGCTTTTTAGTGCACCAGATGTAGTTGAGCGCGCCCAAGTTCGTGCTAATCTCGAAAAAACTGTGCAAGACTTCCGCACACGTAACTCTGTCGCATTTATTGGCGCAGAAAAAGCGCGCGCTGATTTGGGCCTTGATGGTAAAGGTCTTCGTATCGGTATCATCGATACTGGTATCGACTATACTCACACTATGATGGGTGGCAGTGGTTCAGTTGAAGAATACAAGGCGATTGATGCAACTCTAGAAGTTGATAGTTTCCCGAATGAGAAAGTCATCGGGGGTATTGACCTTGTGGGTGACAAGTACTCACCAGGCTCTCCTTATAAAGAAGCTCGTATTCCAAAAGCGGATAAAAACCCTCTCGACTATAACGGTCACGGTACTCACGTTGCGGGAACAGTGGCAGGACTTGGAGATGGGGGAATTACGTCTTATGACGGCGTCGCTCCAGAAGCTAAACTTTATGCCATTAAAGTCTTCGGTAAAGACTCAACAGGTGATGCGGTGGTTATCGCAGCTCTTGAATACTCAATTGACCCGAACGGAGATCTAGATCCAAGTGATCGTTTGGATGTGGTGAATCTCTCACTTGGTGGTAACTACGGTAAGCCTTCAATCAACTACGCGGAAGCGGTAAAGAACACTGTTCGTGCCGGAGTCTCGGTTGTGGCAGCTGCGGGTAACTCAGGCGATAATCCATTTATCGTTGGAGCTCCAAGTACTGCACTCGAAGCGATCTCGGTGGCCGCCGGTGTTGATAATATGATCCATAACCTACAGATCGATGCTTCTCAGATGAATATCGACTCAGTGGCGACTAATATCCAGGCCTCTTTTGGTTCTTTCTCTAAAGAACTTAAGGAAGGCGAAGTCGTTACTTCGAAAGCAGTCTTCATCGGTCTTGCGGCAACTGATTTAACGGAAGAGCAAAAAGCGGCGGTGAAAGGGAATGTTGCGATCATCGATCGTGGTGTTGAGACGTTTGAGAATAAGTCAAAACGTGCCCTTGATGCAGGTGCCGTTGGCGTGGCAATTGTGAACAATAATGACGAACCACCTTCGCCTCCAGGAGGCTCGAACACACGTATGGAAATTCCTGTCGTGATGATCTCTAAAAAAGACGGTCAGACAATTAAAGAGGCACTGACTGCACAGAAAAATGTCAGTTTCTCTTTCTCGACAGAATTTAAGTTTGATGTGCCCGAGATGGAAGACACCATCACTGGTTTCTCATCACGCGGTCCACGCTCTGAAGATGGCATCTTAAAGCCAGAAATCGTTGCTCCAGGGCAACAGATTGTTTCAGCTGATGCTGGCCAGGGGAGTAAAGTCGCTCGCTTGAATGGTACTTCAATGGCATCACCTCATATGGGTGGTGTTTTGGGTCTGATGAAGCAGCGTTACCCAAATCTATCTGTTCTTGATCACAAGCATATCTTGATGAGTACAGCTAAAATCATCAATGACTCGAAAGGTGTTCGCTACCCGGTAACAGCACAAGGTGCTGGTCGAGTTGATGTTATGAAGGCCGCCACCGCCACTCTACTTCCTTCACGTGGTGCTTTCTCACTTGGGAAGATGGATCTTTTAGTCAATCGTCAAAAAACGGAAGTTCTACGCTTAACAAATATTTCTGATGCGGAAGTAAGCTTTACTGCTTCAACAGAATTCTCTGATGGCCTAACAGTCAGTGAAATTCCTGCAACCACTATTGCCCCGGGAGCAAGTGTTGAATTGCCAATTACTTTCACTCTTTCACGCACAGGTGTAGAGCGTGCTAACTACCAAGGTTACTTAAAGCTCAACGGTGCTGAAGGTCTCATCGCCTCATTCCCAGTTCTTGCTGTGGTTCACCAATCGGCCCTCATCAGTGCTCCAGCTTTGGTACAAGATGCTGATAAGGCCAGTGTTGTTTTGGCCAATGCCAGCGCCATTAAAGGTGTGGCCCTACCATTCCACTTGTTGGGCCTTGATGAGCGTAAACCAAGTGCCGGAGAGTTGGCGCATATCCGCTCACGCGCTTGTGATTTGAAATCGGCAGGCTACCGTTTGATGAAGAAGACGGTTCAAGGTGAAAATGGTCCTGAAGAGAAGACCTTTATTCAAATTGGTGTGAAACTCTTTGAATCAGTCAGTAACTGGCAGTCATGTGATGTGTCGATTCAGATAGATGGCGATAAAGACGGAATCGCTGATCAAGAGTGGGTTTCGACTATTCAAGGTCGCCTCCCTGGTCTTGATAAGGTCGCTACTGCAGGAAGTTATTCACTGCTTTTGGATGCGACTAAGGCTCGTGAGATGCGCGCTCTCTTTGAACAAGTTCAGCGTGACTCAAATGGCAGTGATGAAAAAGAAGAAGACTATATGGAAGCTGTGGTTGAACTCTTACCACTTACTCCATTCCAGATGACTTCCGTGAATGTGATGGAAATGGATATCTCAAAGCTTAAAGTTCAAGACAATGGTCAATTGAAGATCAAGCTTGCCGTTTTAAATGAAAACGAAAACTCGATTATGGCGGATGACTTCTTTAAGAAAGAGAAGTGGTTCAATGTTAAGATCCCTAAGACTTTTACTAATATGCCTGAGCGCATTGAAGTGGGAGCGCTTGAAACCAAGAGCGTAGAGATTGCCAAACAAGTGAATCGTCCGTTGGTACTGTACGTACCAAGCAACTCAGACGGTAAGCGTGATGAAACTCGTGACATGCAGGAAATCATTTTAAAGTAATATGAGAAAACTTTTTTTAACTGCTCTATTTTTAGTAAGTTTTACGAGCTGGGCTAACTCGGTGGCCCAGTATCGTATTCTTGAAGGGAAACTTCATAAGGGTGGAACAGCTTCTGTGGAAGTGTTAGCAGATCCGGTCCTTTTTAAGACCTTAATGACTTACGATATAAAGAAAAAATC
>JBIKNE010000273.1:0-3975 GCA_044358855.1 Bacteriovoracaceae bacterium
TTTGCGACATTGATTTTTGAGCGCAGCATCTTAGGCGTAAAATTCTTGTCACCTTGACGATAGGCGGCCAAAAGTTCGCGTACTGTTTCATGTAAACATTTTCCACGAGCGCGCTTCTGAGAGAACTCTTTCATGGGGCGCATGTCTTCCGGCACTTCACCTTCAGGCATTTTGAGTTCATCATTGAGTTTGGTATTTATATCTTTCTGAACATAGTGGGCCTGCAACAACAAGCGCAAGACCATGTCATCAATCAAACCTGACTGACGAAGACCCTTAATGAACAACTCACGGTCATTTTCAAATTGGGGAAACTGACCCATTTTGGCGGTCCAAGCGGTATTGACTGAAAATGCACACGCTTCGCCCTTAAGGCTTTCGAGAACTTCCTTAAAAACCGGCTCGAAAGCTTCTTTAGTGGCCCCTAAATTATCTAGCTCACGTTCAGTACGTGATCCTAAGACATAGGAAGTCGCTTCTCGATCATTGAGCAGCGGATGGGCACTCGCTGTTGCTAGAGTGGCAGCAAAGCACACTCCAAGTACCAAATGGCGCACAGGGGACTCCTTCATTAAGGTAATGTCCCACTCTAGCCTGATTCAGTTTATTGATGGGTTAAGGGTGTAAAAAAGAAAGGGAGGTTTGACCCTCCCCCCTGTCTTAGATCCTCAGGAACCAGTTCCGTTTATCCCTCAGATCTAATAGCTTTCTGTGTTGCGTTTCGCTTAAGACGGCGTCGATGAGGCATGAGGGCATACCAAAACGCCAGGGGAAGACTTCCCACTAAAAGTACATAACAAAGACTACGCCACGGTTCGCGCATGTGAACTCCCTTCACAGTTTTACCTCGAGTCAGGAGAGGGCAACAGCAGGCGTTTTAAGAGATAATATTTGTAAGGAAAAATGACACCACCAGGGCCAAAAGGCCCCCAATTCTGGCCTTTACTTCGACGGCCTGATGAGTCGTCCACTAAGCGTCTTTTAGGGCCTATGATAGTAGCATGAATATTCCTCAGTCCAAATGGGCACGTGGTTCTAAGCTCCTAAAGTTGGCAGGAGAAGTCGTCGCGCGGGAAGCGCAGGCACGCCTTCCGGGTAAGGCCTTTGAACAGGTGCAAAAACTTGCTTTAAGGGTGGAACAGACCCGTTTGTTGGTAGAGACCCTATCGCAAATGAAGGGTGCCGCCATGAAGGCGGGCCAACTTTTGGGCCTAGAGGCGACTGATCTCTTTCCGCCCGAGGTCATCGAAGTTCTAAGCCGTCTTCAATCAGAAGGCAGCTCACTCCCCTTTGAGACCATTGAACCTATTTTAAAAGCCGAGCTAGGCGATAGATTTAACGAATTGACTGAAATTTCAAATCAGCCGATTGCAAGTGCGAGTATCGGTCAAGTTCACACTGCTCAGTATCGGGGTCAAAAAATTGCCCTTAAAATCCAATTTCCTGGTGTCGCCCTGACGATTGATTCCGATGTCGCCCTTCTTAGAAACTTGGTGGAAAAGCTCTTTTTCTTTACTGGTAAAAAAGCTGACCTAACAGCTCTCTTTGAAGAGATCCGCCATACCCTCCATCAGGAAACCGACTATCTCGCTGAACTCAACTTCATGCAAAGCTACTATGAGAATTTTACGACTCTTCAAGGCTTTCGAATTCCTAAACCCATCCCAGAACTTTCCACTGCCAAAGTCTTAGTCATGGAATTTCTCCCGGGACAGCAACTCAAAGATTGGTCACTGATCGCACCTCAAAAGGACAAGCAAATCGTTGGCGAGCGCATGATGGAGCTCTTTCTTCATGAATATTTACGCTGTGGTTTGGTACAAACGGATCCCAACTGGGGGAACTTTTTAGTAGGCGAAGATTGTGAACTTATTGTTCTCGATTTTGGTGCCAGCAAAAACTATTCTAGCGAATTTCGTCACACCTATCGCCAAGTACTCTCTCATACCATGCATCGTCGCCACCCTGAGCTGATTGAAGTTTCAGAAGGCTTTGGACTTCTTGATAAGCGTGAATCACAAGATGTTAAAAATCTCTATCTGCAGATGATGGATGTGGTCATTGCACCCTTTAGGCACGTTGGCATTTTTGACTTCGCTCATGAGACGTATTCTGAAAATTCAAAAAAAGTTTCTCTCGAGTTCGCACGGGCCCTAAAGTACAGCCCTCCACCGCGAGAGCTGATCTTTTTACATCGTAAACTTGCTGGAGTTTTTCAAACGCTCAAACGTTTGGGAGTAAAGATGGATTTACAAGCAGTCTGGATTGAGATGATGAAGTAAAAAAAAGGGCCCTCAAATGATCTGAGCCCCGATTTCAGGACTAATTAATAAACGAGACTACCCCTTAATTGGGGTAGTCTTATTTTAAGGAGTCCTTTTTATGGAAAAATTCTCTGAATCCGACAGAAAATCTCTGCTTTCTAACAAGTACGTCTCAAGCGTTACTAAAACCCATGTCACGTTTACCCCTAACTTCAAAATAAAAGCCGTCGAACTAAATCTGAAAGGAAAATCCCCCACAGATATTTTTCTTAGCCTTGGAATTGATCCCTCTTTCTTTGTGCCCAGTTATCCAAAGAAATCGATCTCTCGATGGAAAAAGCTCTATTTAGAAGAGGGGAAAGATGCTCTTAAAAAAGATAGACGAGGGTCGACTTCCAAAGGGCGCCCCAGGAGGAAATATGATCCCGAAGACATCGACTCAGTGATGGGGCGCCTTGCGTACCTCGAAGCGGAGAATGACTTCCTAAAAAAACTCCACGCCTTGGCGGACTCGAAAGAGAAGAAAAGTACGCGCTAATCGCCAAGGCTTGTGAACGCGTGACGGCACCCTCGGTGCAAGAATTATGTAAGATGGCAGGTGTCTCAAAGAGTGCTTTTTACGAATGGCTGAAGCGCCCTTCAATAACAACAAAAGATGAGCTTCAGCTCGTGAGCCTCTTCAATGAGAAGAAAGGGAAATACGGAGTACGACGACTGAAAATGGCGTACGAGAGGCGACACAAAACACCAATAAACATTAAAAAGATTAAACGCATTAAGAGAAAATTTGGCTTACAAACCCAAGTGAGGAGAAGAAATAAATACCGAGCCGTACTTCTTAAGGGTGAGGAACACACCGTCGCACCGAATATGGTGCAACGAAACTTCTCCCCAGGGGGTGATCTATTGGTATTGTCGGCCGATGTCACAGAGTTGGGTTACAGGAATGGCAAAAAAGCTTACTTGTTTGGCCTCAAAGAGCTTAAGAGTAGAAAACTTGTTTATTACGCTCTTAAAGAGCGACCAACGATTGATTTGGTAATGGATGGAATGGGTAGATACTTTGAAAAATTATCCGCAGAGACAAGATCAAAAATGATTGTTCACTCGGATCAAGGCTTCCAATTTACGAGCTTACAATTTAGAAGCATGCTCACGGAGTATGGAATATCTCAGTCGATGTCTAGAAAAGGAAACTGCTTAGATAACGCTCCCATCGAGAGTTTTTTTGGGCATCTAAAAGACGAAATAGACTACAAACGGTGCTCTGATTTTGGAGAGATCAAAAAGGTGGTAAAACAATACATCTCGTACTACAACGAAAAGCGGCCTCAATGGAGCTTGAAAAGAAAAACCCCCGCCGAAGCAGGGGTTGAATTGGGTCTTGTTCTTTAACTGTCCTGATTTAGGGGCTCAGATCAAAGGGGCCTTTTTTCTTTAGATTATCTCAACCTCACTCTGTGCTATGCTTATTTCATGATGAAGGTTTTTGCATTCCTGTTCGTCTTGTCCATCGCTCCCCTTAAAGGATTCTCTGAATCCGTCCCCCTTATGCCCAAAAACATGCTGCAAGAATCTATCGAGGATCTCGAAGGCATTACCACTTTACCGTGTGAGTCTTGCTGCGACAAAAAATCATCGCTCTCGCAGTTTGATCAAGATAGCTTTGATGCTTCAATCAATTGCGAATATAAATGCACGGATAAAGAAA
>JBIKNE010000274.1:0-3973 GCA_044358855.1 Bacteriovoracaceae bacterium
GTTCACATTAAATACAGAAATAACATGACCTACAATATTGCCGCCAAAGTTGCGACCTTGTAGTTGACCTAAGCTCCAATCAAGTACCGGAGAATAAGCATTCACTGATTGGTTCGTGATTTGTTTCACCGAATAAGCGCCACCGATAGAGTAGCTCCCACCATTATTAAATACATCATGAACTGCAACACTATAGCTCAATTTGCTATAGAGACAGTAACCACCAGAGACATTGGGACATCCTGGAGGACTCATCATGCGACTTCGCTTATGACATACATCTCGGTTTGAATTATGAACTGGCTTTGGATTCACTTTTACTTTTACTTTGTAGCGCGCATCCGAATCAAAGAAAGCTATGTTGCTTGGGCTAACCGCGATGAAATCACCATCGTGCTCGGTAGCTGAATAATCTGAAGGAATATTACCTAACAACCATGTCTGGCCGCCGGCCTTAGTCGCAGTAAATGAAAGCACGGCCGCTGATGGACCGCCAGTTGTCGTGCCAGCTGTTGAACCCGCAGTTGATCCGGCAGTAGAGCCTGCTGTTGAGCCAGCGGTTGATCCAGCAGTAGATCCGGAAGTTGAGCCGCCAGTGTTGTAGTTTACATTATTCGATGTGCTACTTGATGACTTCTTCGTGGTCTTCTCTTGGCAGGCGACTGCACTTAATAAAAGAGCGAGAAGGAGCCAGCGTGTGTGATGAAACTTCATAAGTACACCTTTCAAAGTTCTTGGGGCCATGAGGCCTATCTTAGGGGTCTTATCGGAGAATAATGGGGAAACTTGACCTGAGCCTTGGAGTAAGCGGCTAAGTTATTGAAAACCCTAGTTTTTGGTGAAGAATTCCACCCTTTACCTCCGCTCCCTCCCGTTGTTATCATCTATCCTGTGTTAAAGAAGGATCTTTTCAATCTCATTCAACCCCTGCTGCCACGCTGCCACTCCTTGGCCATGTGTATGCTGCCCGACGACCTACAGGCCCAACAGCTTGTGATCGATTCCTTTACTCAATGCCTACTTAAAGAAAAACAAACGTGGCTTGAGCGCGAGTGGGATGAAGACGACAAAAAAATGCAAATGGCCTTGCGTAAGCAGTTTTTGAAATCCCTCATGCGAGCGATCGTTGATCTCGGCACCCGTCGCGCCAGTCAGGTGACGGCTCCCTATGAAGGAAAAGAGTTCCGCCAGTTCTACAGTATGGATGCGCGCACTCGTGCGGTGGCCTGGTTGCGTTTTCAGCAAGGCTGGAGCCTCGAAGATATTGAGCGTGCTCTCAGTATGAAGCGCCATGAAGTAATTGAGAAAGTTCACAATGCGCGTTTCTTAATGATGGGACAACCGCCGCACTGGATGCCCAAACAAGAGGCGACACCATGATTGATCACGATCATTTCGCTAAAAAAATTCCCGCTTATTTCGATGGCACCCTTCGCGACGGTGAGAAAACTGAGTTTGAGGCCTATGTCGGTGGCAATCCAGAATTCGCTCAACTCTTCCGCCAAAAAGAAGTCGAGCATCAGACGCTCAAAAAACGTATTCCTGATTTCATGCCCGAAGAAGATGCCTTGCAAACCATGTCGTCAGAGATTCGCGAAGCCATCACTCATCTTTTTAAAGACGAAGACGCCACACTCGGAACGCGAGTGGTGGGTTGGTTTAAAGAGAAGCTCTAAGTATTATTAACCGTGAAAGTATAGAAGACCACGAACTCGCCATCCTGATTGCGTAGCAGCTTAGGAGGGTTAGGCAAACGATCCATTGATTTCAAAATATCTTCGAACATGGCTTGAAGTTTGTCGGCTTGAGTCCAGCGCACCATCTTGATCTGCTTGATGTTACCTTCAGAATCAAAAGTCACTCGACCGGTCATGGTGTGGCGACCTTCCGGCATGAGCGTGGGGAGCGAGTAGCGTTTTTCGTACTCACGCACCTGCAGTACGATGGTGCTGAAGTATTTTTCCATCAGGCGCTTTTGGAAGCCATAGAACATCAATTCAAATTCATTTAACTCGTCAGCGGCGACACCTTCCGGCACTTCCACTTGCATGTTCATCAAAGATTTTGTGAGCGTTGGTGAGCCACCCAGAGCAGCAGCACCGCCACCTTGATGAGAGCGCTCGGCGACTTTTTGGACAGGTTCTGCGCGCAGGCTTAATTGTTCCAACGCTTGCGCGCGTGGGTTAGGACGATAAGGATTCGGCTGAGGAATAGTTTTAGCCACTTTCTTAATTTGTTCTTTTTGTGGCTTTTTTTCTGGAGCAGGTTTGGCCGGCTTGTTCATGTTGGCGGCCGCTTCAAACGGATCTTGCTTGGCCTCTTCACGATAGTTCTTGGTAACTAAAACCTTGTCTTTGATTTTGGAATTCTTATCACCGAGCGTGCGAATTTCTTTAATTTGAAAAGTGCGCTGTTTTTCTTCGAGATTAAATTTTGGCAGTGGTGGAAGCCAGCCGAGTTGGAAAAAAAGCACAGACAAATGCACCACCAGCATGAGGAGCGCTAGTGCGGCCAGAGGAACGTTGATGGTGACTGTTACACGTTGATCGTGCACGAATCCCCCCTTATGAAGGGACATTACCAAGAATTTGCCAATTTGGACAATCGACAGAGTCAGAATATGGGGCTAAGTGCCCAATATGACAGGTAGGCAAGTAAGAAAGACAGGCTTTGCCGATCTTGACTCTCAAGAAACTTGATTGAGAGAATAGAAGGGCCCCTGGATGGGGGTGTAAACGATGATAAGGATGTTATCTCTATGAATAAATTGAACCATTTGGGCCTCGAAAAAATCCTCCTATTTTGCGGGTTTACCTTCGCATTAACTTTGGTTGGGTTTTGGCAATTTCAGCATCACGCCAGTGAGGCAGAAAAATTAGCGCGAGTTCAAAGTGGTGTGGGCACTTGCTTCGCACGTGTGACCCAATCTTTTACTGCTGCCATGATTAAAGAGTTCTCATCGCCTTATTTAAAGCGTGATTTCATGGCGATGTCGGATGACTGTTTACGAGAAGGAACGAAGACAGCTGGTATCAAGATGGAATCGTTTTCGAAGGCCAACAAAGTTTTCAATGAACTGGTTTCAGAAGTTTACTGGTTTCATGAGAAAGTCGTGAAGGTTTTGGCCGTTACAGCAGGTAATCCGAACGCTCAAGTTCCGATGCAGGCGATCACAGAGAAATACACCAAAGTCGAAGGTCTCAAACTCGATCTACAAGACCAGCTTGATTTGATGAGCACTCAGTTTCGTGAAGCTCGTTTGCGCGATGAGATTTTAGTTGGTTCGGCGTTTTTCTTTTTTATCATCTCGCTAAGTATTTTGGGTCTTCGCGAAATCTCAAGCCTTCGTCAAAAACGCTGGATCGAGAATCAAGCGCTCTCATTGCTGAATACTGGCCACTCACAAACCGGTGGCATGGTTGATCAGTTGGTACAGAAAGCACTTACTGGCCAAGGCATGTTAGTAACCGCGCAAGTTTTCACTGATTATCACTCGGGTGTGCTTGAGCGCATGGCGACTCGTTTTTCGGCGCCACTGTTTGAAGAAAAAGTTGAAGCGGCTGCACCGATAGTTGAAGAGGTCATCGAAGAGTCGGCTCCTGTTCAAGTTGAAGCTGAGATCGATGCCCGCAAACTGCTCACTGCCCAAGCGGTGCGCTTGAAAGCGTCGATGGAAGTGCAAGAGGCGACGATTGTCGCTGATGCCGAAGTCGTTGCTCAGCTCATGCAGGCCTTTGGTCAGCGTTTTGCTTCTGGGAAAGTGAATCTCACTGGTAAGCGCGAAGGTGAGCGTTATGTGGTTTGTGTAGAAGCCAGCGATGTCTGTTTACGTGCTTCTGAGCTTGAATATATTCACGGCAAGACTCATCAAATGGATGGCGTTGATGTGAACGTTATTATCGCCATGGATATTATCCGTGAGGCCAATGTTGATGCGGTCATTCGCAATCGTATGAATGCTGAGGGAGTGATC
>JBIKNE010000275.1:0-3966 GCA_044358855.1 Bacteriovoracaceae bacterium
GAGGAATGGGTTATGAAGGAATATTTTTGGAAACGGTCTCTGATTTTTATGGGGTGCTTTATTTATCTCAATGCGTGTCAGGCACCAAATGTTCACGCAATCGATGAAGAAGAAAAAGACATCCCCAGTTTCACTCGTGAAGAGCTGTTAGCTGGTGGCGGTGAACGCAGTTACGAAACTTACGCAGTGGCCGTTCAGGAAGAACACCGCGAGAAAATCCTTCACGAAGAGTAACCTGGATTTTTTCGTTTCAAAGACAGGGGGGAAGGGGCACGGCGGCTCCTTCCCTTTTTTAAGGTTCCTATTTCAACACAACTTAGCAGACATCAAAAAAGTACGTACTCATTTAAAAAAATAGTCCCTATGCTCTTTGATATATACAATAATTTTTTGTGCAATAACTTCATGCCCTTTTTTACTGGGATGCCACTCATCATCCGCGAAAAGGCTTTTATTCTCTTCGGTTTCTTCTAATTTTAAATCTATATAGTGCGAATTGTACTCTTCCTTGATAGTTCTCAAAAGATTGTAAATCTCTTCGGGACCTGTAAAATAGGATAACATTAAGTAAGAAGTGCTAGTGTTTTTTAATACTTCAACTATTTCTTTATAATTCAAATATGATTGATCAAAGTAATCATTGTAACTTTCATGACCTTCTAAATTTTTATTGTAATAGACGAATTGACCATCACGACCTTTCGTATAAAACTTTCTTTTACCAGACATATACGAATGGGAGATCATCGCTAGTTTGACGAGTTTAATGTTATGTAAACTAGAAGGAATTTCCCACCCGAGTAGAGACATCTTTAGATATGGGTTTAGCGCAATATTTGTATCATTGACACCAAAATGTAAAATCACTAGATCGGGCTTAAGTTGTCTAAAATTCTGCTTAAAAACTTCTTTAACAGAGTCACTAATTTGGCCAGGATACGAATAATTAGTTACCACTACTCTAAGGTCTTCTTGTAAGGCATTTAACTTTTTAACGAGTAGGAAGGGGTACGCATCTCTTAACCTCTCCTCTAACAAAACCCCATAGCTCGTCGACTCTCCAAGAACCATTACTCTGAAAATCTTATTCTTTATATTTTCATCAAGAGCACGACCAACCTCATTTACGGTCGCCATTCTCATAACAAAACCGATCGATTGAAGAATAAGTTCTAAGCCTACAATTGTTACAAAAAAAATAAGTGCTGATTTTTGAATAACTCTCAACTCATCCTCTTTAAATTATAGAAACCATTTTAACAATTATCTGGGTTATTGTTAATCGTATAGTTGGAGCAATTCAGTTTTACTGATTTGCTCTTTAATTTTGTCAAATTGAGACAAGAGAAATAAATTTGCAAGCTTTTAAGCGCAACGCAACAACCCCTTCTCGCAATCACATACTTATACAACCCTCAAACACCGCTTGCTGGCCTTGTTCACCGTAAGCCACAATGAAGTATGAAAAAAGCTCTTTGCTGGATAAGGCGCGATCTGCGTTTGCACGATCACGCCGCACTATCGTCTGCTCTGTTAGAAAACGATGAGGTGCAGCTGGTATTTGTTTTTGATCCACTCATCTTAAATAAACTTACTGATAAAGAAGATCGCCGTGTGACTTTTATCATGGAGTCACTGCAAGACATTGAGCGCACGTTACAAAAACGAGGCGCCTCAATCATGATCCGTTATGGAAATCCGATTGAAGAGATTCCCAAATTGGCGCAAGAGCTGGGTGTTGATAAAGTCTATACCAATCGGGACTATGAACCCTACGCTAAAAAACGAGATGCTCAAGTTCAAGAGTTCCTGGCTAAAATTGACATCACCTTCAAGCAATATAAAGACTCAGTCATGTTCGAAGAGCATGAAATTCGTAATGGCTCAGGCCTAGTTTATAAAGTATTCACTCCCTACAAGAACAAATGGTTAGAAGTTCTTCAAGCACAAGACGAAATTGTCCCCGACTACCGCATGAATTCGACTAAGATTGCCAAACTTGAAAATAAAAAAAATGTCCTGAATTTTGACTGGCATAAAGAGATCGGCTTTGTTGCCACCCCTGCCGTACTTTCTGGTGGCACAACAGAGGCACTCAAACGTCTTAAGCAATTTTCAATTCCTATGGCGCGCTATCATGAAACACGCGATATTCCTTCTTTGGATGGAACATCTAATCTTTCCCCTTATATTCGTCATGGCTGTCTTTCAGTGCGCGATATGATTCGCGCGGGCCTCGAACAAAAAAATGAGGGTGCTAAGATTTGGCTCTCGGAAGTTGTCTGGCGTGATTTCTATCATATGATTCTTGATACTCATCCCTATGTGGAGAACTCCTCTTTCAAACCTGACTACGATAAAATTAAATGGCGTGGCAAAGATGAGTGGTTTGTGGCCTGGTGCCAAGGCGAGACGGGATATCCGATTGTCGACGCGGCCATGCGCTGTTTGAACCAAACTGGCATGATGCACAATCGCCTGCGCATGGTGGTGGCGAGTTTCTTGTGCAAAACACTTTTGATTGATTGGCGTCAGGGCGAGCGCTACTTTGCCGAAAAACTCTTGGATTTTGACTTGGCGGCCAATAGTGGTGGTTGGCAATGGAGCTCGAGTACCGGTTGTGACGCTCAACCCTACTTTAGGATTTTTAATCCCTACAACCAATCTGAGAAGTTTGATGGAGAGGGTGAGTTCATCAAAGCTTGGATTCCTGAGCTAGGTCATTTAGACAAAAGTGATATTCACTCTCCCTCACCGATGTTGGCACCGGATTATCCACGGCCCATCGTGATTTACGAGAAGATGCGCGCGGAAGCTCTCGACATGTACGGTGTAGTGAAAAAATAGTTTGAGCCTTCAAACACTAATCCGCTGCGGCGTTTATTAGACAACCCTGCTTTTAACCTGACAAGTGCTTGAAGTTGGGCGAAAATATCCTGACTTCCAAGTATTTATTCTCAGGAGATAAACCCCTATGAGTGCAGCCGTCACGAGATATTTCACGTCCTCTATCGGCCGCAAACAATTGATCGCCATGTCGGGTCTTTTGCTTTGCGGGTTTTTAGTCAGTCACCTTCTGGGCAACTTTTTGCTCTTAGTAGGTGCCGACGCTTTTAACCTTTATGCCTACAAGCTTATTTCTTTGGGACCGATACTTTACGTCGCGGAAGCGGGCCTTGCCGCACTCTTCCTCGGTCACTTGTTTCTTGCCATGAAACTCACTTGGGAAAACAAAGTAGCGCGCGGCCAAAAATACTACGTCAAAAATCGCACCGGCCGTGGTGAAACCATCATGAGTGCCACCATGCCTTACACTGGTTTAGTGCTCTTGGTGTTTTTGGTTTTGCACATCATTCAATTTAAGTTCGGCTCTTATTACGAGACAACGGTAGATGGAGTGGTCATGCGTGACCTCTATCGCACAGTCGTTGAATATTTTAAGAGTCCACTCAATACTGCTTGGTATGTCTTTGCGATGACGGCAGCCGCGGTTCACACTTCTCACGGAGTGCAGAGTGCTTTCCAAAGTTTTGGTTGGAATCACGGAGCATGGACTCCTTGTGTGAAGAAGGCCGGCTACGCTTACGCTATTTTTGTAGGCGGTGGATTCGCAGTTATCTCAATCTTGTTACATGTTAAAGGAGCTTAAAGATGTCCTCCTCTAAATTAGATAGTAAAATTCCTGGTGGTGCTCTGGAAGATAAGTGGGACAAACACCGCTTTGATTCTAAACTCGTCAACCCTGCCAACAAACGTAAGTTCTCTGTTATCGTTGTAGGAACAGGCCTCGCTGGTGGTTCAGCCGCCGCGACTCTCGCTGAGCTTGGTTACAACGTTTCTACTTTTTGTATTCAAGATTCCGCCCGTCGCGCTCACTCGATCGCGGCCCAAGGTGGTATCAACGCTGCCAAGAACTATCAAAACGATGGTGACTCGATTAAGCGCTTGTTCTACGACACCATTAAA
>JBIKNE010000276.1:0-3961 GCA_044358855.1 Bacteriovoracaceae bacterium
GGCCAACAACTTAAACAACGCGATACAATGATGATATTTTTCATGACTCCTGAGGCTGCAAGGGAAATACCAACCTCTACTTGAGACAAAGGGGTGAAATCATTTAAACTAGAAAGACTCGTAAAGCTAAAATTACCCATCCCCGTGGAAAAAAAGGGACGTCTCATGAAAGAGCGCACATTAGGCCATTTGCTTCTTAAGCGTGTTCAACTTGATAGTGAATCTCCCGCCATCGGCTGGATTGAATCACAAGAAGTGAAATCACTAAGCTTTAAAAATTACAAAATTCAAATTGAACAACTCGCTCTCGCACTTCAAAAGCACGGTATGGCAGTGGGAGATAAAGTCGCGATCCTCGCGCAAACCTCCAAAGAATGGCATCTCTGTGACATGGCAGTCATGTGCGCGCGCGCTGTCGTTGTTCCTGTTTACCCAAGTTATTTAGGTCATGAGATAAAATATATTTTTAATCATTCGGGCGCTAAAGTTCTCATTATTGAAAACGATGCTCAAATGGAAAAAATCATTCCTCATCTGGGTGAAATGAGTGCACTGAATTTAGTCATCGCTTTAAACGAGTTGTCTGAAGAAACAAAAAAGAAATTCAGAAATCATGTCTCTTACGTCACTTTTCGCGAGCTGCTCAAAGATGGAGCGGAAGAACTTAAGGCTCATCCTGATCAATTCGAAGAAGGCATCAAGCAACTCAAACCCGATGAAGTGGCTTCAATCATTTATACTTCTGGCACAACAGGTGAACCCAAAGGTGCTGTGATTACCCATCACGGATTCACAACCATGCTGTCAAACGTGCAAAGTTTTATTAAAGGTGCCTTTGGAGCCAACGATCGCACGCTCACTTTCCTACCTCTCTCGCACGTATTGGGTCGATGTGATTCCCTCTTGCCACTCATATTCGGCTGGCAAAGTGTTTATTCAGAGGGTCTTGATAAAATTACAGATAACTTGATGTTGGTTCGTCCTACCATCATGCTGGCAGTACCTCGCATCTTTGAAAAAATTTATTCTAAGATCAACGAACAAGTGATGGCCGGTCCTCTTTGGAAACAACAAGCTTTCAAATTAGCCGTCGCAGCTGGTGCAGCCTACTACACCAAGATTGATGCTGATCGTTCTCCAGGTTCTGGTGAGCTACTCGCATACAAAGCTGCTCAAAAAGTCGTCTTCTCCCAAATCTATCAAAAATTTGGTGGCAAGATTCGCTACTTCGTTTCTGGTGGTGCTCCCCTCTCACCAGATATTATTCGTTTTCTTCGCTACGCTAACCTCACTGTACTAGAGGGTTACGGCCTTACCGAAACGATTGCTCCATGTTCACTTAATCCACTGACTCGTCAGGTTCCTGGAACTGTGGGTAAACCCATGGGCGATGTAGAATTCCGCTTCGCCGAAGACGGAGAAATTTTGATTAAGTCGCAGGCCATGATGAAAGAGTATTACCATAATCCCGAAGCGACCGCAGAAGCCTTCACAGAAGATGGCTGGTTTAGATCAGGAGACATTGGTCACTTCACAGTGGAAGGTTATTTAAAAATCACCGACCGCAAGAAAGATATTATCATCACCAGTGGTGGGAAAAACGTTGCCCCTCAAAAAATTGAAAACATGCTCAAATCCCAACGCTGGATTTCTCAAGCAGTAGTCATTGGCGACAAACGCAAGTACCTCACTGTTCTCATTGGGCTCGAAAAAGAGCGCTTCCACTCACAATTAGAAGCATTAGGTCTGCCGGGTGATTGTCCCCTGAGTGACCTCATCACTCACCCCAAAGTTCATGAGATGATCCAGGCGGATATTGATGCAGTTAACCAAGATTTGGCACAGTTTGAATCGATTAAGAAGTTCACTATTGTGCCAGAGGAGTTCGGAACTCATAATTTCCTCACTCCAAGTCTCAAAATTAAGCGAAAAGTAGTGACCCAGCACTTTAAAGACGCCATTGAAGCGATGTATCAATAGTTTCTTTTGACAACAAAGCCCGAAGCTTCTAAAAATGAGGGTTCTCAACCCTACTTTAAATGAGGTGCCTCATGGCCCGCGTCACCGTCGAAGATTGCCTAGAACATGTAGAAAACCGTTATGAACTCGTTCACCTCACAGCAAAGCGCGTGAAGCAGCTTCGTGAAGGCCAAGACGCTGAAGTGAAGTCACGTAACAAAGAAGTTGTGACTGCTCTTCGCGAGATTGCTGCCGGTAAGGTTAAGCACGTTATGCAAGCTGAGTACGATTCAGACGAATTCTAGAATCAACCAGTTAGCCAATTTTGCTATTCTAAACCCCTCGAACGAGGGGTTTTTTTTGGTATTTTTTTCACTTTTCCACACTCTCCCCCAGAACGCAGTACACTCCGCCCCCTATGAAAACCCTATTCATGCTTTTCATTTTGCTCCTCGCAGCTGAGGGGATAGCAAAGGGCCCAGCTACTGATGGCCCCATCCAACGCGACCTTAGCTTTTGGGAAAAACTCAAGGCCCTCCTCAAGGTCGGCGATACCTATATATATGGCGACATCGATAGCTATGGTCTTTCATGGAGATCTCTCGGAAAGGCCAGCCGCTTTTCCTGGTATGGTCTTCGCCGCAAAGTACGTGCAGAAGTTAAAAGATCGGCGTGCCAAGATTTTGCCTGCCCAGGTTATATAGAAGAATTAGCCAAAATTACTAACGCTCGCTTCGCTGAGGCAACACGAGTTGATTGGCTTACCGATATGCCTTCTGCATTTGAGAAGCGCTGGTCGCTCATCGATAATGCCGAAGAATCAATTTATATTCTCACCTGGGGTGTCTATGACGACATGACAGGAACAAAGTTGGCAGAAAAAATTCTTGAGCGTCTCAAATCCAAACCAGAGCTAGATGTACGAATTATCGTTGATCAAAAAGTCGCTTTAATGGAAAGACATCGTGCTGTTCTACAAAAAATTAATGAAGAATCTCAAGGCAAAGTTAAAATCATCCACTGGCATACCCCTCAGTATCGCGTTCATGCTCAGCATAGAAAATTAATGGTCGTCGATGGCGAGCACGTCATGCTTGGGGGAGCAAATTTAGGAGATGCCTACTCACATATTGCTGGTGATACTCATTGGAAAGATGCCGATGTGTACATTCTTGGTCGTGGGATCGGTGCACAAGCTCATGCACAATTCGCAGATATCTGGAATGATCAAATAATTGAAAATCCTCTTGCAGCGAAGCTACCTAAGCTTGATCCAATACCAGCAATTGAAGATGGAATCATTCCAATGCTTTTAATTGATCACAATCCTGGCACTAGTCTTCGCAAAGCTGATCATAACATCTTGAGTGCAGTTTATAAGTTAATGGCGGATGCCAAGAAAACTGTCGATATAGAAAATGCCTATTTCATTCTCGATCCAGTGATGAAGGACGCAATTAAAAAAGCTGTTAAACGTGGAGTTAAAGTTCGTATTTATACTAATTCAGCAACCAGCGTCGATCTTCCTCTTCTTGGCGGATTTGTGGCCAGCAGTGCTCGCAAAGCGATGAGTTATGGCGCCGAGGTTTACCTAAAAAAAGGGGCGACTCTTCACTCCAAATATATGGTCGTAGACGGCGAGATCGCTATGATGGGCAGCCATAATATGCATCCTCGCTCACAGGCGATGGATGGTGAAAACGTGGTGGTTGTCTTTGATAAAGAGATTTCTCGTGTTTTACAGGCGAGCTTCGAAGAAGGCCTTTTGGAAGCCTTTCATCCGACTAAGGAATCTCAAATCGATAGTGATAAATCGCTTATTGATTTCGTATACGGAACTCTTCTCTTCGATCATCTCTAATAAAAAAGGGCCCCGAAGTGATCTGAGCCCCTAAATCAGGACAGTTAAAGAACAAGACCCAATTCAACCCCTGCTTCGGCGGGGGTTTTTCTTTTCAAGCTCCATTGAGGCCGCTTTTCGTTGTAGTACGAGATGTATTGT
>JBIKNE010000277.1:0-3957 GCA_044358855.1 Bacteriovoracaceae bacterium
CAAGGTCCTCAGATCATCATGGGGTCTGAAACAAAATAAATCCCGCTGGGATATTTGGTTGGGAGAGTCGCATAAAGCAGGCCGTGAGGGAACTTTCAACAAAAAAGATCTCGCACCATTTTTCTTCTACACACATCTTGCGATCGCCTCCTCACTTGATCGTCTCAAAGAGCACGCTCTCATTTCATCTTCTGGTGTGACGACTCCAGAGATCACGCAAGAGGGCAAAGCGCTGCAGTGGATTCAGGCGAGCTTCAAGGTTTTGACCGGCGCGCTTGAGAAATGCGAGACCGATCATTCAAAACTTGTTCAAGCTTCAGTCTTTATCGGCAAGAAAGACGAGCAAGCTCTCCCACTTTTCCGCGCCGTGATTTTCAATCTCGACATCACTGCCGGCTTCGATTCTGAAGGCTCCTTAGGCGTTGTTATTTTTGACGACAAAAACCAAGGCGCCGGTTCAAGCCGCACTCCGGCCCTTGAAGCCAAGTTCAAAGGCCTTAAGCCGCCTGTGCTCGATGAGTTCATCCGTCTAACGGAGAGTCTCATGAAGGCGTGTGAGAGTCGGTATATCTAGTAAGGAAGATGAAAGCATGAATCAACTTAATTGGGTTTTGATTAGAGGGCTCTCAAGGGAAACCAGGCACTGGGGACAGTTTCTAGATAAGTTTAAAGAGTATTATCCTCAATCGGAAATCACCGTACTGGAGTTGCCCGGTGTTGGCACCAAATACCAAGAGAAATCAGAAACCAGTATCGAAGGATTTGCTCGTGCTCTAAGGCCTGATTTTTTAAAACTCAAAAAAGAAAATCCAGGAGAGTACGGAATTATCGCAGTTTCGATGGGTGGTATGATCGCTATGAATTGGGTTGATCTCTACCCGGATGATTTTAAGGCGATCGTTATCGTGAACTCCAGTGCAGGAAATCTTTCCGGCCTCTTTGAGCGCTTGAGTCCCAAGGCGATTGGAAAGATTCTACAACTTTTCTTCAGTAATAACCTGATCCAGCGCGAGAAGGTGATTCTCGAGCTGACCACTGGCATGAAAAAGATAACGCCTGAGTTGGTGCAAAAATGGGCCTCTTTCGGAGAGCAGTTTCCATTAAAGCGATCTGTATTTCTCAAACAAATCTATGCTGCCTCAAGATTTATCGTTCCTAAAAAAATGCCCATACCTTTACTGATTTTAGCGGGTGAACAGGATCAACTCTGTTTACCAACCTGCTCAAAAATCCTGGGTTTTCATTTTGCATGCCCCCCCGTCCTCCACCCATCGGCCGGTCACGATCTCCCCCTGGACGATCCCGACTGGATGGCAAAAAAGATCTTTGAGTGGCAAAACACCATCTAGGCCTTAAAAGCCTTTTAAATGAACCATGAGTTTGTCTTAAGTTGAAATAATAATTATTTCATTCATAATAAATCCAGAAAAGTTCCATCACACTTTAACTTAAGCACCGCTTACTGATCGGTGTGTTGGAACCTTAGTAAACAAAACTCGTTCAAGCATCAGTTTTCATCGGCAAAAAAGACGAACAAGCGTTGCCCCTTTTTCGCGCCGTCATTTTCAATCTCGACATCACCGCCGGCTTCGATTCTGAAGGCTCCTTAGGCGTTGTTATTTTTGACGACAAAAACCAAGGCGCCGGTTCAAGCCGCACTCCCGCTCTCGAAGCCCGCTTCAAAGGCCTCAAACCACCCGTGCTCGATGAGTTCATTCGTCTCACAGAAAGCCTTATGAAGGCGTGTGAGAGTCGTTATATCTAGCCGCAACTAGCCGAAATCATTATAGAAAAAATCAACAGGGCCCTTGTCGCAAAGTGGCTTTAAAGGTATATCCTCTCACCTATGGAAAACACGCCTGTGATCAGAGTGGGAGAGCTCGATTTCCCTGCTCGTAAAGTTTGGATGCGCACCTACGGGTGTCAGATGAACTATCATGATAGCGAACGTATTCTATCGCACTTGGAAAAACTCAATTTCACAGCAACTGACAAACAAGAAGAGGCTGATCTTCTCTTGTTTAATACCTGTGCCATTCGTGATCTCGCGAACCAAAAATTTTATTCGCACTTAGGTGAAACGAAACATCTGAAACAAAAAGATGTGGTCGTGGCGGCCGGCGGTTGTATCGCGCAGACGGAAGGTAAAGAGCTGGTTAAAAAGTATAAGCAGCTTGATTTTGCGTTTGGAACTGATGTCATCGATAACATCGGTGAGATGGTTTATCGCGCCTATGCCGGTGATCGCAAGTTTGCGGTGACGACGTGGGATCGCTCAGAGAACTACTCGATTGAAACAAAGATTACTCACGGCTCACCACAAGCCTTTGTGAATATCATCAAAGGCTGCGATAAGTTTTGTAGCTACTGTATCGTTCCCTTCACCCGCGGCCGTGAGAAATCACGTCGACTGAATGAAGTGGTGAAAGATGTGCGCCGTTTGGTGGAGCACTCTGGAGTTCAAGAAGTCACGCTCTTGGGCCAGAACGTAAATTCTTACGGCAAAGATAATGGCGAATCTCTCGCGCAACTTTTATTCGCACTTGAAGAGATCGATGGCCTTGAGCTTGTTCGTTATACAACGAGCCATCCGTATGATGTCTCAGATGAGTTAGTCGCCGCTCACGGGACTTTGAAAAAATTAGCGAATCATTTGCACTTACCGGTGCAGTCAGGATCAAACTCAGTTCTTCAGCGCATGCTGCGTGAGTATTCAGTTGAGCATTACTTAGGTCTTATTGAAAAAATGCGCAAAGCGAATCCTGAGATGGTGATCACGTCTGATATTATTGCAGGCTTTCCTAATGAGACCGAAGAAGAGCATCAGGATACCTTGAAGCTTTTACGTGCAGCTCAGTTTGATTTCGTTTATGCCTACGCCTACAGCTCTCGCAAAGGGACTAAGGCCGCTCGTATGGATGATGTCATCACGGATGATATTCGTGGTCGTCGTTTGCGTGAGGTCATGGATGTGCAGGAAGAAGTGCAGGAGGCCATTCGTAAGAAGATGGAAGGCCGCACTTATCAAATGCTCGTGGTTGAGAAGGGCAGCTTTAAAGGTCAGACTAAGTGGACAGGCCGCACGTCTTGTAATCGTTTGGTTCACTTTGATCCACCTACTCAAGACTTTGATTATCTTTGGCACTGGGTGGATGTGGAGATCACCTCGGCGACGGCGTTTTCATGTCAGGGTGTTTTGAAAACGGTTCACGGCAAGCGTCCGCCGCAACATGCTTAGGCCTATTTTATTTGTCTTTGGCTGGATATTTTTTGTCATTGGTGTGATCGGTGCTTTCTTGCCGATTCTTCCTACCACTCCATTTTTATTGCTCGCGGGTGTGTGTTTTAATAAGTCGAGTCCGCGCTTTCATGCATGGCTATTAGCGATGCCGGTGTTTGGGGCAGCGATGGAAGACTGGCGCGTGCGTCGTGTTATTCGTCCACGCGCGAAGCTCATGTGCTCTTTGATGCTTTTAGCGAGTCTGGCATTCATATGGATGAGACCTCGCCCGGCCCTTTTCATTAAAATACCCGTGAGTTTAGTCATGATTGGAGTCGGGACGTTTGTCGTCACTCGCAAGTCGCGCTAACATTATCTCATGCGCTATCTCTTGCTATTCTTTTTGATGGGCTGCTCGACACCAAGCTATCTGCTTAAGCAGGGCGTGGGGCAACTTAAAATTCAATGGAGCAGCATTGAGAATGAGAAGGTGCTCAAAGACCCTAAGGTGAGCGAAGAGATCAAATTTAAAATTCGTTTGATCGAAGATGCTAAAAAATATTTTGAGCACTATTTTTCGCACCCGTCTCAAGGCATTTACACTCAGACGACTTTTTTGAAATCGAAAGCGGTCTCTTACTTAGTCATTGCATCTCGTCCTGATGAAATCAAAGCCATCGAACATAAGTTTCCCATTGTGGGCTCGGTGCCGTATTTGGGTTTCTATGATGAAGAGG
>JBIKNE010000278.1:0-3948 GCA_044358855.1 Bacteriovoracaceae bacterium
AAAAAGCCGTTAAAGAACTCACCACTTTCAGTATGCCGACATCTAAAGACGGAATGAAAAATCCATTGGGAGTGAATGTTTGCCAAGAACAACTGAAAGGTCAGCTTGCTTTCATAAAGCTAAAAGCAAAAGAGCGTGGTGTTTGTCAGTTCGCTGATGGCAGCTCAGTCGAGCTCGCCGGTCTTCATTCAGAATCAGAAAAATTTATTAAGCCGTAAACAAAAAGCCCCCTTCTTTGGGGGCTTTTTTATTAGCGAGTTCCTGCTGGTGCCGGCGTAATTTCCGGTAGAGAGGGTTTATCTTTCTCACACGCCATCGCTTGCGAAAGTGAAGCAACGAGTAGCAGGGCGGCCAGTAAAGAAATTGTTTTGAGCATAGCGACCTCCTAGATAATTCTAAGGTAGGCCTAATCCGCACTATTGGATAATCGATAAAACTGATGATTTGATCATTAAAAACTAAAAGTAGATCCGCAGTCCCGCGACTAAATGACCTTCTAGGTCAGTTTTAGAGATGAAATCAATTATGGGTGCGACTTCAACATAGGTTTCAATTTGACGGTCATGAAAATAAGCGGCAAGTCCGAGCGGTAAGCGCACACCCAGTTCGATCTCATCATCAAACTTCATGCGTCCACCAGCGCCAAAGTAAAAATCTAAAGGCTGAGTATCTTTAAAATAGAGCGCATCTGTTTTGTGCCAAAGATAATCACTAAAAAGCATAAAATGTGGATTTGGCCCAATTGACCAAGCAGCACCCACATCAATCGCCTGAGAGCTCTTTACCCATTTTTTGGCGGTAAATCCCACTGGATGGCCAATCATCGCCCCCACCCCAATATCTTGAGAGGACTGGGCCTGAGTGATCCAACATAGCATTATAAGGCTTAAAAAGAGCTTCATAACGCCATTTTCACTCTCTTCATGAGAGCTTGTAAACTATGAAACATCTTCAATCTTTCACCGCAAAATCTAATTTTGCGTCATAATGGCGCCCTATGTTTTTCATTCTTCTGGCCCTCCTCAATTTGTCTCAGGCTTCGGACAAAGTCATTGTACCCTCACGACTTGAGGTGCCGTTTATTGCTGTCTTTTCTGGCGTGAAAATTAAAAATGAACAGGCCTATTTTCAATCGGCCACGCTGGTACGCGAAGGAAACAGTCGCGACGAAAGTCAGAACTAGAGCTTAAGCTCGAATCATAAAACCGTCAGTTACTCCTTAGACTTCTATGAAAAAGTAAAAACTCTCACATCGGCAGTGGTTGAAACGCTGATGGGTTCAAGCTATGGCACGGCTTTTCATATCGGAGATGGTTTATTTCTCACTAATCATCATGTGCTCTCAAGCTCACGTGCCAATCTGACTCAATGTGATGGGCTTACTGTCTACTCTCCGCTTACCAAGGCGCGATACGCCTGTGAATCCGTAAAGTTCTGCAACAAAGAAGCTGATTATTGTTTGATTCAAATGACCCATCACAAGAGCTGGTTTCAAGAAGGGCCATCCCCTCGTGAACTTCCCTCTTTAAGTTTGCGCTCGATTCAGCGGCCAGAACTGGAAGGCTCCTACGCTGCCATCGGCAATCCTGCTGGTGATGGTCTTAAATATTCACAAGGTCGCGGCATTAGGCCCTATAAAAAAATGAATTTCTTGTTTTATGCTCCCGTTCATAGTGGCAACTCTGGTGGTCCACTCTTAAATATGGAAGGTGAAGTGATTGCTGTGGTCTATGCGCAAGGACACTATGGCATCAAAGAAGATAGCCAGAACTTTGCTGTTTCAATTGATTATATTTTTTCTGACCTCAAAGAGAAACTCGGCCCAGATCATGAGGCCTATATCCGTTTTCAAAAATCTATTGTCGGCGTGGAATAAAAAAAGGGGCAAAGGACTCACACATCCTTTGCCCCTGGAACCGCAGACCCAAACACTATGGGCCTAGAGACTACTAACTTCCGCAGCTGACACAGGCCTCTGGATTATCCAAAGAACACATCATCGCTGCTTCTTGCTCAGCTGCACTTACCGTCGGTATGGCGACTGGTTGTGGAGCTTGAACGGCCGGCTGTTTGATAGTGAACTTAATCGCATCAACCGCTGGACGTGTACGGAGATAATACATACCGGTCTTCAAACCTAGCTTCCACGCTGTGAAATGCAAGCTTGAGAGTTTACCGAAGTTGGTATCTTCCATATGGATGTTGAGCGACTGCGATTGATCGATGTAAGCGCCACGATCGGCCGCCATTTCGAGAATCGACTTCTGCTTGATTTCCCAAACAGTTTTGTAGAGTTCTTTCACATCTTGTGGGATTTCTTCGATGTACTGAACAGAACCATTGTGAGCAATGATTTTGTCTTTCATCTGTTCGTTCCACAGATTCAAGCGAATCAAATCTTTCACCAAGAACTTATTCACTACCGCAAACTCTCCTGAGAGCACGCGACGAGTGTAGATGTTCGATGTGATCGGCTCGATACACTCGTTATTACCCAAGATCTGAGAAGTTGAAGCGGTTGGCATGGGGGCCAACAAGAGAGAGTTTCTCACGCCGTACTTCTTGATGTTACTACGTAGCGTTTTCCAGTCGTGTTTCTTAGTGTCCTCTACTCCCCACATATCATGCTGGAGCACACCTCTTGAAATCGGAGAACCGGCATATGAATCATAATGGCCATGCTCTTTAGCGAGATCACAAGAAGCACTCAATGAAGCGAAGTAAATCGTCTCAAAGATGTCTTTGTTCAATTGACGAGCTTCAGCTGATTCGAAAGGAACACGCATTTTGAAGAAGGCATCTGCCAAACCTTGTACGCCAATTCCGATCGGACGGTTTTTGTGGTTCGAGTAACGGGCCTCTTCAACTGGGTAGTAGTTCAAGTCAATGATGCGATTCAAGTTACGCGTCACTTGGTAAGTCACATCGAACAATTTCTTGTGGTCGAATGTGCCGTCTTTGCCGATATACATCGGCAGAGCAATCGAAGCCAAGTTACAAACCGCGATCTCTTTGTCAGAGGTGTACTGAATGATTTCAGTACAAAGGTTTGAAGATTTAATCGTTCCAAGATTCTGTTGATTCGACTTGCTGTTAGCATGGTCTTTGAACAACATGAACGGAGCGCCCGTCTCAATTTGTGACTGGATGACTTTGAACCAAAGATCACGCGCCTTCATGACTCGGTTTGCGCGGCCTTCTTTCTCATACATCTCGTATTTCTCTTCGAACTCTTTGCCCCAGCACTCAGAAAGACCTGGTGCTTTGTTTGGACAGAAGAAGCTCCAGTTGCCATCAGTCTCAACACGCTTCATGAAAAGATCGGGTGTCCACATGGCGTAGAATAAATCGCGGGCGCGCATTTCTTCTTTGCCGTGGTTTTTCTTAAGATCGAGGAAATCTTCGAAATCTGGGTGCCATGGCTCAAGATAGATAGCAAACGCTCCTTTGCGCTTACCACCGCCTTGGTCAACATAGCGTGCGGTATCATTAAATACGCGAAGCATCGGCACGATTCCGTTCGAAGTTCCGTTAGTACCTTTAATGAATGAACCCTTACCGCGAATATTGTGAACGGCGAGACCAATTCCGCCGGCACTTTGAGAAATCAAAGCACATTGCTTAACTGTCTCATAAATGCCTTCGATCGAATCGTCTCTCATCGTCAACAAGAAGCACGACGACATCTGCGGCTTATTCGTTCCCGCATTGAAAAGCGTCGGGGAAGCGTGAGTGAACCAGCCCTCAGAAATGAGGTGATAGGTTTTCATGGCTTCTTCGATATTTCCAAGCTGAACACCTAAGGCCACACGCATGAACATGTGCTGAGGACGCTCAACAATTTTGCCGTGAACTTTCAACAAATATGAGCGCTCAAGGGTTTTGAATCCGAAATAATCGAATTCATAATCACGTGAGTAAGCAATTTCTGCTTCGATACGATTCTTA
>JBIKNE010000478.1:0-3945 GCA_044358855.1 Bacteriovoracaceae bacterium
ATAACGTTGGAAGGGAGCGAGCCTGCAGCTAGGCCACCTGAGTAGAATTGCATTTGCAGCGAACCAGATGGACTATTTCGGCCTGAGAATGCTGAGAGCACGGGATAAGTTGATCCGATCCCACGCACATGTGAGAAGCGTTCGTAGCGTCCTTGATTGGTTGGTTCGGCAATTCCTGTCGCCAAAGGATTAAGCATGGCGGTGAGCGGATCGGTCGAATTAGTGCCACTTGATTCTTGGGCAGAATAAGTCGTGATGTCTTTACCTATTTCTCGGCAACAGACATTTCGAGTCATGTCGTAGTTATCAAAGTTAGTTGAATTAAAGAGAGGTTTGTCAGTTTCTTGGCCACAGACCAAATACTGTTCGTAGTATTCACGGTTAGGAGTATTACCAAAGTGTGAGACATCAAAGAACTGAGTCTGATCAGCATGGAACTTGTTAGGCGAACAATCCAAGTCAGTGTGACAAGCGCTACCAGGGCGACGCAAGCAGGCGTCACGCACGAGTGTTGGTGTGACATTTAATGAAGCATTAAGCGGTTTGCCTTCAATTAATTTAAAAGGTGAATTATTTTGCAACGTATCGGCAGTCGCATTGGTCGTCACTGTGCCATTCCGAAGAGATTCAAGACCACAGCTGTTTTGTTCCACTGAGCGACGAGACCATTGTGATGAAGAGGTGAAATTGGCAAAGTCCGCCGATTGATGAAGGTAATTACCATCATCACCAATTACCGGACAGCTGGCGAGTTTGTTAATACTCAAGTAATTTGAGGGACAGGCCCCGATCTGATTGATGTAATCCGTGCGAGAGAATTCATCAAGGCCTTGGTGTTGATTAAATGGATTCCACTGTGTTCCAACATCCGTTGAAGTAGGAAGACGTTTACCTGGACGACACAGCCCGACTTTTCCTAATGCTTGAGGATCCATTGCAGTGACGTTGGCATCAATGGCTCGGCGAATTGGGTCAGAGACGATTTGACTCAGGCTATTTACCGGTGTGGCATTCTTATTATGAATATAATCCAGTGGACGGCCGAGGAAGTTAGCGTCTCTGCCGTAGAGATGATTATTAGTCACCGGGACTTCATCTAACGGACGAGCAAAGCGTGCCACTTCTTTATTAAAGACATTTAAGAATGTGGCCGTGTTTGGAATATTAGTATTGGTTGAATCAACGTCCGCACACCAGAAGTTAGGTGCACAGGTGAGAAGTTTTCTTTTCTCAATTTCAGCCGCTGGAATATTTCCTGAGTCGGTACGACAAACAGCACCTGCTCCACGATAGACACAGCGTTTAGTTGAGCCACTTGGGAGCACACCTTGTGCGAGGATACTTTCAATCGTGCGTGGTTCTTCGCTCGGATCACGCAAGCGCTCTTTAGCACCCACTGGATCAAATGTTGGCCAATAAGAGCGTGTAGGGGTGACGTCGGCACAAACATATTCCCAACCAAGACGCGTAATACAATCAGTATCCACATTACAGCGGTGATAGGCCTGACAGTTACCGGCCTCATTTTGATTAGGATGGTTTTGTACCAGACTTGGATCAAAATCCATCACAGCAGCCGTCGCTTGACCTTCATAGGCCTGCACCGACACCACATGATTATTACTTTCAGCTAAATCTCCAAAGGGAGCGTTAATTGCGAGGAAGAGTTTTTTAGTAGTACTGCGAACGATTCGACCTTTGCCAATTGCGAACCAACTCACGCCGTCAAATGAGCCAATCAAGGCGCCTTTATTAAAGCCATACCAGTCACGCTGATAACCATTCACATACATCGCCGTTTGCGCCTGGAGACGTGTGAGACGTTGAGCTTCTGGACTTGCTGATGTGAGTGGTTGAGAGAAAGGCAGCATAGTGGGTGGCACCCAGCAGGCACGACCAAAGATAGTATCTTCGTAATTACCAAGCGTGGAATTGTTGTCCCACATATCACGTGAAGTCGAGTGACCAACTGCTTGCAGCCCTACACCTTGAGACGAAGAAGGATGCGGACGGAAACTGGGGAACCAAGTATCTTGTGCACAAGTCGGACAAGGAGTGTAGAAGCCCGAACGAGTGGCAATGAGATAAACATTGTCGAGTTCAACATCGATGACTTTGGCCGGCAGGGTGTCAGTGAGATTAATATTGATCGCTCCCAACAACGAATTCATGTTGAAGGTGCCATTGACCGGCTGAATTTTCTCCGGATCAAGGTATGTAAAAGCTGTTCCTTCTTGAGTAGTCGTTGAAGGAGGATTTTTGGCCGGGTCGATTTCGTTACCTGACTGATCAAAGAAGCGATGAGGAGCGGCCCTAGAGCTGACCGAAATTTCTAGATTCTGAAAAGGTGATTCCACACCAGATTCATCAAAAGCAAAACAGGCAAATTGAATAGGTGTACCAGATGAATTTTGCGCCAAAACTTTGTAATCGTACTTGGGACAATTCGCTAAGCGCATAGCAAGATTAGTATTGGATGTATCACAACCACAGTTGACATAGAGACGATTAAGAACTTTTTCCCAGTAGTAGGGATCAGTTGAAGTCGTGGTGTTACACAAGCTCTGCGTATAAGTCTCAGACGAGATAAACGGCTGAAGATTGAACGGAGTAGCCGTCGTTTTAGATTTTAAGTGTTGGATACAGGCATAGTCTTTCTGCATTTGTAATAAACGTGCCGCCGCCGCTGCATCGGCGTCAGTTTGGCTACCACCACCATTGGTTGGTGGTTGAGGCTGAGTCGTGCCACAGATAAAATAAAATTGCGGATAATTTAAAAAGGCGAGTGGGTTATTAAGCTTGGCCTGTTCGGCGGCCAGATATTCAGCACTCGACTGATTAACTCCTGGACGAACACTGCCATCATTCACACATTGATTTTCTAAGCAGCAGTTATAACCAATCGCTGCACAGCTTGAAGTGGTACAAGAACCAGAAAGATTAGGAGCATTGCCAGGTTGAAGAGCAAGAGTAAGAAGCCCAAGATCGAGATCGGTTGGCTTGACTTGAGTCATTGTGGTGCTGTTGGCCACCACTTGGAATAATTTAATATTGCTAGAGAGAATCTGAGTGACACAGCTTTGACATGTGAGTGGGAGAGTGAAACTCACGCTTGAAGTAACAGCAGCGAAAGGAATGAGCTGGGTGCTCGAATCATTGATGTATTGAATTTTGTCTCGATTACAAACCGTCTGGCCGGCAGCGGTGTTTCCAAAATCGACACGCAAATAAATTGTCTTGTTACCAGCAGCGATATTGTTCACGGTGAGAGGAACGGCACGTAAACGCAAGAAGCGACGATCAAGTGCGGGAACTGAAGCACCCATATCAATTTCCACACAGTAAGTGGCAGTAGGAGCGTTTTGTTTTAAGAGGAAATTTTCAATACGACGGCCGCGCATATAAACATTGTCGTTGGCATCGCGGAACAAAGACAAAACGCTGTTGCTAGTTAAACTTTGATACCAAGCAAGTTCAACATCAGAAGTACTGGTTGGGGGAGCGCTGGGATTCTCGCCAGTAACGGCACCATCGCCAATAGTTCTCGGTCCCACCTTCTGTTCAGGTAAGCAGCCCACAGCAAACAAAATGAGGATTAAACTAATGAGGCCCTTCATGTGCCTATGTCCCTCTCTCTATCCCTTAACGGAAGATACAAGTTACTGATTTATTTTAACTCTGCTCACAGACGGAGGGGAGATATTTGCCTCTTAAGAGCGTAACCCCAAGTAATTTCAGGCACTCTTAGAGTAAATGGCCGATTCAAACAGGCTTTTGTGAGGGAAAAATGCCTTTTTAGAGAGGCATATCAGACTTAGAAACTAAAGAACCCAGCACTCGAGCCGGTGGTGCCTCCGAAGAAGCGTGATGAAAGAGAGGTGCCGCCCAAAGCAGAGTTGCCCATGCCAGCGACGGGAGTACTCACGCCCCAGTAGTTGCCGAAGG
>JBIKNE010000279.1:0-3942 GCA_044358855.1 Bacteriovoracaceae bacterium
CGTGATTGAGATCGGTGCGCCCGATGTATTGCCCTATGGAGATTTATTGGATCTCGCTATAAAAATCGAAGAGCTCTCTCGCCCAAAGTTTTTACTTCCTCCGATGGATCAGCGTTTGTTGTTACCGATGATTGATTTGGTGTTGCCTGAGTTTAGTCATATTGGCAAAAAACTCTTTTTATCATTGAGTCATTCAACGGTGGTGACAGACCGCAAAGCACTGGAGTTGTTTCCTGATATTAAGCCTCTGTCTGTGGAAGAGGCCATGAAAGTAGCGTTTGCCGAGTCATCAACTTCTTATCCAGCAGTATGGGAAGGGGATTTCTGGAAAGAAGTGAAGGATCATACCCTCTTGCAAACTCGTCAAGGCCAAGAGACGCTTATTAAGAAGCTTAAACTGTTAAGTTCGGCTTACCCTGATAAATTCTTAGGAAGAAAACTGTGGCGCAAAAAGAAGTAACATACGATCCCCGTCCAATTGGATTATTCGATTCAGGACTGGGGGGACTGACGGTTTTAAAAAGCCTCACAGAGACATTACCGAATGAATCGTTTCTTTATGTTGGTGATGTGGCCCGTCTGCCTTATGGCAATAAATCTCCAGAAACCATTCGTAAATATGGCGAACAGATTCTGCGCTTTTTAATTGAGCGTGATGTGAAGATGTTGATCATCGCTTGTAATACTGCTTCCACCGTTTTTTTAGGTGAAAAGCAATTTAATGGTCGCGCTTTGTTCAACGTGATTGAACCAGGCTCTCAAGCAGCGATTGCAGCTACGCGCTCAAAAAAGATTGGTGTGATCGGCACCAGTACGACAGTGCAAGGTCAGGCCTATACTCGTACTTTGAAATCAATGGATGCATCTGTTGATACTAATGAAGTCGCTTGTCCGCTGTTTGTTCCATTGGCCGAAGAAGGCATGGCGGGTGATGAAGTGACTAAATTGATGGCCAAGCGATATTTAAAAGACTTGAAAGATGTCGACACACTTATTTTAGGCTGCACTCACTATCCACTTTTAAAAGCGGATATTGCCCATGTGACCGGCCCTGGAGTCACCTTGATTGAGTCGGGTAAAGTGCTAGGTGAAAATCTACAAGCACATTTTGCACTACACGGGGGGAGTGCTCCTGTCGGTGCTCAGTCAAAACTCACCATTTGCACGACTGATGTGACGGCGCACTTTTCCAGATTAGCGCAAGTCCTCATGGCACCGAGAACTTTTGGTGAGCTTGAGAGAGTAGTGCTCTAGATCTTATCATCCCAAGAAAATTGCGGACGCATGTGAGTCTCTTCCATGATGTGTTTCCAGCGTCGAACTGAGTGAATGCGTTTCCACAAGGGATGGCGCGGAGTGAGGGTATCACGAGCGACTTTTTTGCTCTTAGGTGAGGCATGAATGATTGTCTCGTAATCCATAAAAAGAGCCACGTGAGAGATGCCCCGTCGATAGGTGTTTCTAAAGAAGACCAGATCTCCTGTGCGACGTTTTTCAATAGGCACTTCGATAAAGCGTGGATCAAGGGCCTGTTCGCGGGAGGAGCGAGGAAGTTCTACGCCGATGAGCGTGTAAATTTTTTGAATAAAAGATGAGCAGTCTTCAGAGCTAGGTTTACGTGCTCCAAAGGCGTAGGGTGCACCTTCAAACATAGTGGCGTAGTTGAGCATGCGAGCTTGGTCTTCTGGCCACATCCAGACAAGTTCATCCTTGGCATGGACAAATGAGCATAAGCATAACAGGCAGAGCGCCAGACTATTTATTTTGAATTTTACCATTACCTAACTCAACCTTGATTTCAATTCCCTCTTCCTGAGAGATCTGCGTAAATTCTGGAGCTACAATCCCTTGGCCCACTTTGAGATCAAAGCGATATGAGAATTCAGAATCTGGGCTAATCTGTACAATGCCATTACCCAACTGAACAAAGGTATCGTTTGTTGGTGCGATGACATCAATTTTTCCGGCATCACCAGTGATGGTATATTTCAGACGACTTGGAACCTTGATGGAGCAATCTGTTCCACCGACACTTTTAAGATTTACCACCACAAGTTCTTTTTCTTGGCGGATAAAACCTTCTGAAGGTTCAGCTGTTACCTTACAAGTCCAGACGATTTTTTCATCATTGGAATAAGTGATTTCCATTTGACCCCGATCAAATTCAATCTGCACATCTTCGACGAGGTCTTGCGGAATTTCATAGGAGCCTTCAAAAACATTTCTAAATTGGCTTTCTGAATATTCGTAATCATCACCAATTTTGACTTGGCCTAATTGCTGATCGATATCAATCAATCCACCCAAAATTTGTACGCGATCATCTTTGACAGTGAAGATAGGAGTGAACTTCCACCACAAAACAGAGACGAATAGGGTAAAACTGAGAAACCCAATGCCTAAAATGAGAAAGACGCTCTGTTCAAGCGTGCGGGCCGGATTAAGCGGCAATTTATGCTGGAGGAGGATGGTATTAGCGAGTCCTCGTGGACCTCCCAGCGAGCGTTTGACTCGGACGAAATCGATCGCACCACGGGCCTGGCCGTAAGCGCGCAGCTCTTCAATCCATTTTTGTTTGGCCACTTCTCGATCTGATTGGGGCAGATCAGCGAGAAAGGCTTCCGTCTTGCGCCAAAAATCCTGAACGTCCTGCTCGGTTATTCCCGACATGTTTCGTACTCCATTTGGAGCCCAGTATAGCATTACAAACCTTTGAAAAGCTAAGCGGATTTATCTAAGGCACGGGGAGGGAGGCGCCGATAAGTTGGCTGACACACGGAGGTCTCATGTCAGACAAAAAAGTATTCGATTTTTCAGAGAAGCGTCGCCAGTCTATTGAACAAAAACGTCGCAGTTTTGAACGCGTTGTTTTTGATGAATTCCTCGGTGTGGATGCCGTCATTGATGATAACGGTACTGGTCATCCTTTGAAGTTGGTGGATATTTCAGCTGATGGCTGTTTATTCCAAGTGCCTTTTTCCAAAGAAGCGCGTCAGCGTTTTAAATCAGGCGAAGAAGTTACTTTGAAGCTGTTTTTTACTAAGACTAGCTTTCTTCCCGTTGTCATCAAAGTGCGTCATGCTACCGAGTATGTGGATCAACGCGGTGACGCTTATTGGCGCTGTGGTGGTGAATTCGATAAAACGCTTCCTAGTTTTAAGGCCCTCGAGAGCTTTATTCAGTTTATGTACAAGTACGCTGAGTATTCTTGTCACGACAGTGCCGCGCACAAAGTCTATTTCCTATAATCGCCAAATAAGCATTTCCTAGCTAGAATGGGGCTCCTTAAGGGGCCCCATGAAAGTTGCAGTACTAGGACCGTCTGAATCAGCACTCGAGATTACTCGTGCGTTGATTGATTTGGGTGCTTCTGTGCGACTGTTTTGGCGTCCCGAACTCCACACCGAAGAATTAATCGAGTTGCATCGCCAAGATGTTTTGATCGCCGCTCCTTGGACGAAAGTCACTAAGCGCTTTCTACCAGCAGGCGTAGTTCCAAAAGACAAAACTCGCTTTCTTGATTTGTTCCGTGTGAGCTTCCAGGTCAACCCAGAAGCGATGATCAATCAAGGCCTCATCGATCAACCCGAAGTCTATCAAAAGCTCTCTGACGAGTTTATGGCGTCCCTCAAGAGCCAGCTTGAGATGTTTGAAGATGTGGATGTGGTGATTGATGCCAGTACTTTGAAAACTCGTCGCACTTTGGGGCCAGGCGGTCCAGCGGTGGGTGAGTCTCGTTTGCGTCCAGGCACTTTTGCTTTTGCAGGTGATGAGAGTGATTGGAGTCAATGGGGACGGGAATTGCAAGAGATCGCAGTGATTGGTGATGGTCGTCAAGCCGCCGAGATTTTATGTTCGCTGAAAACCTGGTGGTCAAAAAAATCTAAGCGCATATTTTTGGTTTCTGCTTCAGAGAATCCTTTTGCCCAATTTATGAAAGAG
>JBIKNE010000280.1:0-3937 GCA_044358855.1 Bacteriovoracaceae bacterium
GAATTCGCGAGAGAGCGTGGGCATGTATTGATGAACGAAGACATCAAGACGAAGTCCCTCATCCCCAGGGGGGACGGGGTATTCGACGACATACTTGTCAGCGCGAAAGCTCTTCTTGATTTCGGGGTTCATGCCGCCGAATCATAGCGCTTCTTTAAGAGATGTTGAAGAAGGGTTATCGCCCCATCAGTGGAATAGCCATACTTTTTCCCCATCCCATCGAGGATATTGCGGATAAGTTGACGATTTTCTGAGGTGAGAGAGGTCGATTCACGGCCAGTTTTCTTTTCATCGAGATAAAGGACAAGCCCCTTGCCGACACGCGTGATCTGCTTGGCCTGCTCTTTTCTAAAGCTCTCTTGTAACTGGCGCACGATATCATCGAAGACATCGCTGTAAACAATAGCACGTCCTGGATTGTCGAGTGAGTAAGCCCCAAGTCGAGCGATAAGGTTTGAGCGGAAGCGCTCAGGTCCTTCAGAGAGTCCGACGTTGCTTTCAAATTCTTTGACGAAATAGTTGTCCGGCACTTCGAATTTACCAGTCACATGGTTTTTAACTTTCTCGCCTTTAATCAGAGCGTTGATTTGCAGAATATATTTTGCCATATAGTCTTCGTAGCTGCGCTCATCAACCAGGCCCAAGGACTCACGCACTTCAAGATCCAAGAGTTGCAGTTGATAGGCCTCGATTAAGTCGATGTGTTGGCGTGGGTGATGGTAGTCGCCTTGCGGAGTGATATTTAAGAAGTCGTAGTCTTGTTTTTTTTCCGCAAGTACTTTTAAGGCCTCAAGTACTTCCACAAAGGTCACACATGAATTTTGGTCGGCGATCTCATAGATCAAACTTTTCACTTCACGCGGAGAAATACCAAATTTCCCTTCGTACATGCCGTCGTTGTCGTATTCACGCGCGATTTCTTCCACATGCATCTTGAGGATTTGACGTGACTCACTGTCGAGATGCTCAGGAGTTTCTCCGTGAGCGTAGACGAGGGCCTTTTCGATAGGATCAAGATCCTCAGCGATGCGGCCAAGTTTTTCATCAAAGTAGTTACGCGATGAGGGAGCACGCATGCGACTCATGATGGCCCAGAGACAGATGGTCTCGAGGGCATGAGGCTCAAAGCGGCCCTTGTTGGCGACGTTAGAAACTTGTTCGTGGTAAATCTTCGCTTCATCAGCATAGCTCATGAGGTAAGGCACGCGCACAAAGGTAAAGCGGCCTTTAAAGCTGTTAAAGTCAGGGTGCTGTTTGAATGCAGAGAAATGAATTTCGTTTGAGCTACCAATGAAGAAGATATCGAGTTCAGTGAGAATACCGCCGATGTTGATGGTTTTTGATTCCATCGTCATCAAAAGATATTTGAAAGTATCCAGTGGGCGTTTTAAGAGATCAGAGAATTCGAGAATACCACGGTTGGCGTGCACCACTTCACCGTTCATGCTGAATAGATTCAAGGATTGCAGCGATGGCGGCAAGGAAGCCAGTCGGCGATCCATGGTGATCTGTTGCATGTTAGCGTCGACGTGCAGTTGCGGCTCAATCGTCGTGGCACCCGAAGAGTAGCGGCGATTAATGAAAAAACGCTCCACGCGGATGTACTTGAAAACTTCTTCGTAATTCCCTTTATGGTTTTTCAAAAGAGCATCAAAGATCATGCGATTACGTTGAGAGAGGTCACCATTCCATAAATAGGTTTTTTGTACCGCTTTCAGACGCTCCGGCTGATTTTTGAGCGCACTGGTGATGAGTGTGTGACGAGCTTTTTGTGGGATGAGAAGCATCGGATGGTCTTTCAGCTCGCTCGTAAGAATGGCGCTGATGTCTTTGTCTTCCAGATAAGCGTAAGAAGTAAGGTGCTTATCACCTGGCGCACTTGAGAGACCTAGACTGCCTTTGACGAACGTATCGATCGGGAAGATCCAGCTGAAAGTCCAAAGAGAACCGTGATCAGTATTGGCGTAGTCTTCCGTGGCGAGCATGATTTTTTTAATCAAACTTGATTTAGAAGAGCCGTTGGGACCCACCAAAAGAAGGAATTTATTGTTGAAGCCTTCTTCGATAAAGTTTTGTAACGCGAGATAGATGCGTTGTTGAACGTAAGTTTGGCCGTGAACAGGTGGTGCGTCAGGATGTTCGCGGGTGAAGAGATTGAAGCCACCTTGGGGCGAGCGTCCGAAATAATCGAACATGTCTTTGAGGTATAGGTTCGAGGAGCGCACTTCACGGGCAGGTTCTTTTTCAAAGATCTTCATGTACTCATCAAAAGATCTCGTCCAAGTTGTACGCCCATGCTCTTTGTTTACTTCTTCTACCCACTTCATATAGCCTGTTCCCGTGACAAATAAGGGCCCATCCCTCCCTCCTAGTATAGCAAAAATCATCACAAGCCTCGTAGTGGGCATGTTGCTGGCCATTTTGACCGTATGGTTTTGGCAGCGCACTTCATCTCCACAGATAGAGAGTGAAGAAAATGATGTTTTGACGGAAGTGGTTCTCTCGGGTTTGCCGCAAATTTTAGAGCGCTGGCAAGAGGGAGATCGCGAAGGAAAATTCCAAAAAAGCTCGTGGGCATGCGGGGATTTTCCCTTTTCGGAAAATGTCGCCCCAGCCTTCTTGCGCTGCCAACCGCGCTACCTAGAATGCTGGGCGCGTGGTGAGGCCGGAGTTCCAGAATCCTTGAGTGTCTCGCTAGGAAACAAACAATATAAAATTCGTCTGAAAAAATCTTTTCCTGCTGAGAGTTGGCTGGGTGAAGGTGAGCGCTACACCCGCTGGGTAACGCGATCTGATTTAGGGGTCACCGGAATTCCTAATGCCGGTGTGCTGGTGGATATCGAAGTCGAAGGTGTAGGTCATTGGCCTTTAATTCTTGAAGATACTTGTCGTGACACTTACCTGCCTGAGCGTATTTATTCTTATGGTCCACGTCCTGAACGAGATACTCGTCCCCTGGAGATGGTGTGGGATAATTTAGGCCGCAAAATTTTTATTGATAAGTTTTTAGTTACGAATGCTGATGTCGGATTGTGGCAGAAGAAAAAAATCAAACCAGAACTTCTCGCTCTACCTGCGCTTGATCTTTCCATCAAAGAACAAGAAGCCTTCTGTGCTTGGCGTGGCGCTCGTCGCATGGAAGCGCATCTGTGGGATGCCGCCAGTATGACTCCTCCCGATATCAATCGTCCCTTGCCAGAATTTATCGTCAAGCCATGGCTGCCTTGGACTCGCGATCGTCGGGGAACATTTTTTGAAAAGGCTTTGAAGGATCGCGACTGGAAACCCACGGCAGTCGACTGCGGGTTAGCCTACGTTAAAGAATGTAATGGAGTGGCACCTTATCGTCCGTATCACAGTGATAATGTTTCATGGATGGGAATCTTCCACATCTTAGGTGGTGAACCTGAGCGTCTGAGAAACACAGTAGAACCAAGTCTCGTCATCAAAGGTTCTCATCGGTATTTGAGTGCTAAAGATACAACTCATCAATTGGGAATTCGTCTGAAAGACCGTGAAGCGGCAGCGTTTCGCTGCTACCGCGAGGTTTTCCCATGAAGTTTATTCTTATGTTGATGATTCCCTTGTTCGCTTTTGCCTCCGCTGAAAAATGGAGTAAAGAGTGGCGCACTGTTATGAGCGTTCAAGAGCAACATTCAGGTTATCAATCGGGCGATGTGCTAAAGAAACCCGCTGGTACCTGGCAGCTTTTGTTGTCAGTTTTGCGAGCAGGACGAGCCATTGATGGTCTTGCGAAAGATTGTGTCTGGGTATTTATTCCTAATCAAGACGATGGCATTTTTAAGATCACAACTGTTCGCCCCACTGAGAGCTGTGTGGATAAGTGGGAGAGTTATGGTTGGATTGAAGAAAAAAATCTGCGGGCCATCCAGTTTGTGCTGCAATCAACCACAGCGCAATTTTGGCTTACTGATAA
>JBIKNE010000382.1:0-3057 GCA_044358855.1 Bacteriovoracaceae bacterium
TATAGGCCTCTTTAAGGGCCTCGATGGTTTCAAAGCGTGACTTGATGCCATTTCTGCGCCCGATCTCAAACATCAATTCAGGCTCAAAAGTACCTTCGATATGCAAATGCAGCTCGGCCTTGGGGATTTTTTTAATCAACGCGGTCTTTGTCATGCTCATCCTTTTTATCTAAACTCTAGTCTGCATGAAAACATCAGAGATTGGCAAAAATGCTGCACTTCTCAGTCTCATCGAAGTGGGACTTGGGAGTCTATTACACGGAATGAAAATTCCTCTCTCTGGCCATTTTCTCTCACTCAACCAGGGATTGATTTTGACCCGCGCCACTCTCAAGAGTGGCGAGCCGCGCGACGCTGCTATTATCAGCACCACGGCGGCCCTTCTCAAATCCCTCTCTCCTGCTGGAAAGAAACTGACTCCCATGCTCGCCATTGCCATGCAAGGCCAGCTCTATTATTTGGGCCTTGTGCTCTTTGGCGCTAATATTCTCGGCATGCTCTTTGGCATGACGCTGCTCTGTCTGTGGGGATTTCTGCAACCCTTGGCGGTTTATTATCTGCTCTATGGCGAAACACTTATCACGGTGATTGATGGACTGATGAAAGATTGGAGTCAGTGGATCCCCTTAAGCTGGCAGGGACTTCTGTGGCTCACCATAGGAGTCGTGACACTCAAAATAATCTTAGGATTTCTGGTGGTGGTAATCGCTCATCGCCTCACAGAGGCTCAAATTGAGAGAATTGAACTGTGGGCGCGAAAACAAAAACAATCTCAAACCAAACTGGCCCTATCTCCCATCAAAGGAGCGCTGAAAGATTTGAGCACCCCGCTTTTTATCTTCTCTTGGCTTCTTACTCTTACTTTCTATTTTTTAGCAAACTCTGAGCACGCAGTGAGTGTGTGGTTCTTGCTGCGCCCTCTCGCGGTGGGCTTTATTTTTTTTTATTTAGCGCGGCGAATTCCCGTTTCGTGGATTCAGGACAAACTCAAAAAACGCTATCCTGTTTTGGCGGATACATTGAGTGAAGCGCTTATGTGGATTCAAAAAAACTAGGCCACATCCTTAATCACCACTTCGCCTTTAATCCCGGCGCGATCTAATTGATCTTGAAGAGCATACTTAGCAAATACTCTTGGTGAATAACCTAATTTTTTGGCAAATTCGACGGCACGTTCCACACTGACAACTTTTCGATTTTTTTCTATATTACAAAGTTCTTGCCGAGATATTTTTAACATCTTTGCATACTGAACCTGGGTATATTCATCTGTGACACGAATGGCGTTAAGCATGGTTCCAAACTTAACTGTTCCAAGTAACTTTTTTAATGCCACATCAGCTCTAATTAATCCTTTAGTATTCATGTTTATTTATCTCCAAAACCTCAACTAGTATTTCTTCATTCAGATGGTCTACGTGATAAATGACTCGCCAACTTCTAGATAATGATGAAGACCTTTGCCCTTCACGATCACCTCGTAAAGCGTGATCTCTAAAGCCGTTAATCTTTTGAATACCTATCAAACCTTCCTCTTCTACAATGCTTTTCCATTGCTCAAATTTGACTGCAATCTTGAGAGGAAGCTTTAAAAGATCTCTATTCGCCCTCCTCGTCAAGTAGACTAGCATAAAACTCCTTCCATGTATACCAATTTGGTTTACACGCTATAATGTAGGCTTAACTATCGAAGAAGGTGAGGAAAGAGAAGAAGTGTGAGGCCCGGAGAATCAAAAAATTCTAAAACGAAACCTTGCGGCCCATGAAGCGATCACGCTCTTTTAAAAGCTGGGCGATCATAGAGAGCGCGATTTCAGCGGGAGCGTTTGAACCGAAGTCTTCGCCCAGTGGGCAATGAAAACTGGCGATGAGATCTGGTGAGACGCCCTTCTCTTTGAGTTCAGTCTCTAAGCGATTGCGCTTCTGTTTTGAGCCAATCACACCTAAGAAAGGAAATTTATATTCTTTAAGTGCGCGCTCTAAGATAGGCGCATCAAAAGAATGGCCCATGGTCATCATGGCGACAAAGGTTTGGGGATGAAGTGTTTCGAGCACCGACTTCATATCTTCGGTGCATATTTTCTTAAAGCGCTCAGTCGTCGGAGGCAATTTATCCAACCATTCTGTACGTGGGTCAATCACGGTTAGATGACAATCCAGTTTGAACAACAAGCGCGTGAGTTCTTGTGAGACATGGCCTGCTCCAAAAATCGCCACATGCCATCGCTCTTGTGGGCGATGCACCTCAAAGAACATGGTGACTTCCCCACCACAACTCATGCCGATATCTTTTTGTAGATTCCAAGTGAAACTTTGCGAAGGCACTCGCTCTTTGCTTTGCAATAACTCTTTTGCTTGATCCAGACAGCGCTTCTCAATTTTGCCACCGCCGACGGTGCCAAATAATAATCCCTCACTGCCGACGATCATACGTGCGCCAATATCTTGCGGAGCACTTCCACGATTAGCGGTCATGGTGACAATCACCATCGAGCGGCCTTCAGCGTGAAACTTTAAGAAGTGCTGACAGAAAAGATCCAGTTGCTGCTCCATTAAATCTCTCCTGAAAGCTCTCTAAGAATTTCTTCGCCACTGGCCGGACTCTTAAGTCCTGGCCCTTTGTTACGGTACGAGAGGGCGTTCTTCACCGCCGTCCAAACACTGATACCTAAAAGGAGTGGCGGCTCACCAACTGCTTTTGAACCATGGACGTTGACGTGATTGTCTTCGTTTTTAATAAAATTCATTTTAAAAATGCGTGGCGTATCTTGGATATTAGGAATTTTATACGTCGTGGGTGAATGACTCACAAGTCGATGTGACTTATCCCAAATGAGCTCTTCAGTCGTGACCCAGCCCATTCCTTGCACGAACGCGCCCATGACTTGGCCTTGATCGATGCCCGGATTTAGCGGACGACCAAGATCCATTAAAATATCAGTGCGCAAAACTTTGAGATCTCCGGTGAATTCATCAATCTCTACTTCACTGACTGCTAGCCCTTGCGTGAAATAATTAAACGCCTTTCCTTGGACAGTTTCTTTATCAAAACCTAGG
>JBIKNE010000006.1:0-13276 GCA_044358855.1 Bacteriovoracaceae bacterium
AGGATCAAAGGTCACGCTTCGCGAGTTCTGCTGTAAAGGCGGAACGTTATTTTTGCTCCAGCTCGCTCCTCCATTAGAAGTATAGAGCTGGCCGCCGTTCCCCCATGACCCATCTAAGGTGTAGTAAGCGGCAACGGCAACACGATTAGGATCTGCCGGATCAATCGTTACATCGGTTGGGTGAGTGACTTGGTACATCCGATTCCAAGTTGTTCCACGGTTGGTTGTTTTCCACACACCCGTCATAAGCCAGTTGCGATTGTTCTCATAATCCACCAGCCAGATGGTGTTGGGGCTATCAAAATCAATAGCAAAACGAGTCGGGTAGTACCAGACGCGATAACCTGGGTCAGCACCTGGTGGATAGTTCACCGTGCCTCTTAAGAGCTGCCATGAGGTGGCATTATTGGCGACATCAAGAAAGTAGATGCCGGTTCCTGCTTGGTTTGAGAAGGTCGGAGCATCACCGGTGAGAAGCGCATAGACGTTGCCGTTATTCGGATCAATTTCAATCTGCGGAATGATCTTATTGCCGGCCGGAAGACCGGTATTAAACATCTCCCATGTCACACCATTATCTATTGAGCGAGCGATACCTGTTTCGTGAGTGCCACCATAGATATGTTGGTTGATCGAGTCGTAGCCCACGGAAAGAAACTGGCGATTAAACGTCGTGCTGGTAGGAGTGAGTCTTGTCCAGGTTCTGCCACGATTAGCCGAACGATAGATTCCTCCATTACTCGTTATGGCATTAGCATGCCAATCATTGGGCCAATCATGAGAGTTTCCAGAAGCGGCATAAACCACTTGATCGTTACGAGTATCAAAGCTGTAGTCGTAGTTGCTGTTGTATTGAGCCTTGGTGATGCGCCAACTGGATCCCGCATCCTCAGACACAACTCCTGCGATATCCGCGGAGGCGGCATAGATCAATTGAGGATTCGTCGGATGATATTTGGTTTTATAGACCGATATGACCTCAAGCCCTCGCGTGCGCCAGCTCCCTCGAGCGACGGGTACTCCGGTTCCGCGATATTCAGTAAATGAAGCCAGCCAGTTTTCACCATAGTTTTTTGATGTGTGGAGAAAGAAGAATCCGGAGCCAGAAACAATACTGGAGTTTCTACGGTGAATCTCAAAACTCTCGTAACCATCATCGTACCAACCGACATCCAGTGCGACTGCCGAGTATTCAATTTTATCAGCGGGCCAAGCGGCGTACGGTACTACGTCCCAATTGATCTGATTAAGTTTCAAATTCCAATTCTGTCCCTTATTGCGGCTAACGTGGACTTTAGTACCGTACTGACGAATCCAGCCACGAGATCCCGTAACATAAATAGTGGAGGCATCGTTTTCGGCCATCTTTATATGATCGCCAGCCGCTTGTGTCGTGCGTGCGAAGGCAGTGTCGTTCTGCTTGACCCAGACATACCCACAATTATTAATCGTCTGATCGATAGAGGCCTGACCCCAATCAGCGAGGTAGGCATAGACCCACACACAGGCTTCGGCGCCGTTGTTATCAACCAGCGCGAGAGTGACTCCACTGGAGTCCCGGCCTCCGGTGAACTTTCTCACTTGGCCTGTGGAGGGTTGATAGAAGCTTGTAAAACTTTGTCCAAAATCACTTGAAACCCACACTCGTGTGCGAGTGGCATGATAGAGAAGTTTGCCACTAGGGGCGACATCTATATATGTACCAACCCCTTCTTCAGTTATGCCGGTGGCGCGTGTCCAGGAGACACCGCGATTAGCACTTCTTAAAAAGCCTTGAGTCGTTGCCGCGAAGATGAGATCAGCATTCTGACTATCCGAATGCCAATAACGAATGGTCTCACCACTTCGTAGTCCCATGGCGATGCCACTGAAGGTGACCCCAGCATCGGTGCTGCGACGGGGGTTACTTCCTGCCGAGGCATGAAAGACGGTTACGCCATCAGAGGAGAAGCCTACTGAGACGGCACGGGGGAGTTCTGAGCTAAAAACCGCTTGTCGATGATCAATAGCTCGCCATGAAATTCCTTCATCGAGACTGCGAAAAAGGGTGCCCATATCTGTGCCGATAAACCAAAGGCGAGCATAGGGGCTAATCGAAACACCACTCATCGCTCCACCACCGCCTACACCCCATGGGGTATACCCAGTTGGAATAGGCTCAGGCTCCGGTTCCGGCTCGGGTTCCGGATCAGGTTCGGGTTCCGGCTCGGGTTCCGGATCAGGATTTGGGGTCGGATTTGTTTCCCCTGGGTTACTTGGTGGGGGCTTAGAAACGGGTGGTTCTTCCTTTGGACTGCAGGCCGTAAGTACTAAAAGGATAAGGAGAATGTTTAAGGAAAGGGATTTCACTAAACAATTATCCCTGAAAAGCCCTAAACGAACTTGAGGGTAAATTCTACCAAATGTAAGAATATGTTTAAAGAAACATAGAAGAACAGTCCACTTTTGTGTAATAACCCAACAAATTTTTAAATACTTACTGCACCAAATCAGGACAGAGGGGATATTTCTATGTGGACTAAACTGCTAAAGAGCTCTTTTTTGCTAGGACTTTTGCTAATTGGCATTAGATCTTTTGCTGCAGAGCTCACTCTTGAAGAATTAAGAAGTGAAGTACTTAGTCGCAACCTCGATATCCAAATCCAATATGAAAAATACTATCAAGCTCAGCAGAACGTTGCTGTGGCTCGTGGTGAGTTCCTTCCAAGTGCTAACATTTCACTCATCAATGTGAACGCAACTTTGGCCATTCTTCAATCAGTAGTGCCAACACCTTCGGACTGGTTTGCTTATCAAGCGAGCCAAGACTTAAGCATCGCTGAAAAGTACGCCTCAGAAGCAGTTAAGCTCAATATCCTTGAAGGTTTGACCATCAACTTCCTCACAATCAAGCATTATGAGTTGTTGTTGGCTTCTTTCGAAACACAAGAAGCTGCTCTTGAAGACGTTTACTCTCAAGCACTTGCTCAGCAAGCAGTGGGCATGGGCTCAGACGCAACAGTATTTCAAGCTAAGCGTGACTTGTTCCAACTTCGCCAAGACATCTATGGTCTTCAGTCTTTGATCATCGCTGAAAAACAGGCCATGCAGATTGCTCTTAACCGCGGCTTAGGCAAAGACTTCACTTTGGGTGCTCTTCCTGCTGATAGCTCAGACGTACTTCCGGCCACTGCCGAAGAAGCAGTTGAACTAGCAATTCGTAACTCAACTGAGTTGATGAGCAACTCTTACCAAGCTCGCGCGGCTAGCGATATGATTGCTTCTAAGAAGTACTCATTCATTAGCTTCAACGGTATTGGTTTTGATTATGCTGCTCGCATCTCTATTGAGCGTTCAAACGCACGCATTATCAATCTGCAAGCTGAAAAATTAAATCTTAAAATCGAAAACCAAATTGTAGCTGGCTATAAGCAACTTGAGATCATCGGTCAGCGTATGACAATTCAAGAGCAAGTAGTCGCTGCTGTTCGCACGATCGAAGCTCGCAATAACGAACTCTATTTGAACAAATTGATTACACTTGCCGCTCTTGCAGAAAGCAAAGCAGCTGTTGTTGCCGAAGAGCGCGCTCTTGTTCGCTTAGAGATGGAGCGTTTGGTTAAGATCGCTCAATTGAAGCGTTTGATGGGCCTTGATAGCTCAATTGAAATCCTTGATATCGAGGCTTACGATGCACTTACGATCACAAATCGTGAGTTCGGCACACGCTTTGGCGGTAGCAGAACAACAGTAGCTATCTCAGGTGACGAAGCCTTGTTGGCCAACATTCATTCTGTAGAATACAGCATTCCATCATTAGTTTCTGGCACACGCACTGTGACTAAGAGAGATAACGGTTTTGCTCTTACTTTGAAAGCCATCAAAGGTACGCATGAGGTTGTTGCAAAGATTAATCTTCTCACTGGTGAGTCACTAGAGAAGACTGAAACGATTGTTGTTCGCTAATTGATGCTCGTAAATGTTTGGAGAAAGAGAATGAAAACACTTTTAATCAGCCTTTGCTTTGTTTTTTTAAGCAATGCTGTTGTCGCCAAAGATGAGCATTTGCAAATTGAAAAACTTGCTGGTCAAGTTTTAGAATCACGTCCAGATGCTATGACTCTTGCTCAGATCAAAGAGATCGTTGCCAATGAGCAAGCTGATGTTCGCATGTCTTACGAAAACCTTTTGCAGGCCCAGAAGAAAATCGCAGCTGCACGTGCAGCTTACTTTCCATATGGTTTAGGGACTGTTGCTCTTTTGGCTTATTTGAATGCTTGGAGCCCAGTTATTCTGGTTGAACTCGTAACGAGTCTTCCATCAAAGTGGTACAACGTTCAGTCTGAAAAGAACATGCGTTGGGCCCAGAATTACAGCTACAAATCACTTCGCGAAAATATCAAAAACCAAGTCGCAATTCTTTACTATCAAATTTTGAAAGAAGAAGCCTCACTCCACTTGGTGAATCTTGAGATTCGCTTAGTTGAGCAATTACTTCGCACCACAGAAGAGCGCGTTGCTATGGGTCTGGCTCAACAGGACGAACTAAGCTCAGTTGAGCTTCGCTTGCTTGATATGCGCGACATCGCTTTAAAGTTTGCGGGCTACTTGGCGGAAGAAAAATCGGCTTTCAATCAAATGATTGCTAAGACTTCAAGTGAAGCTGAGACCATCAAGCTTCAACCCGTTGGCACATTCCTTTCTCGTGATGCTGTCGGTATGGAGTTGAATTCAATGGTTGAAACAGCTCTTAACCGCTCATATGAGATTACTGCTGCTAAATATATGGTAACTGCAGCATATAAGAATCAGCGTTCAGTTGGCTGGTCGATCCTATCATTCTCTGGAATCGGTTTTGGTTACTGGGGACGCGTTAAAGTTGCTGGATCGAAAATCGATCAGGCCCGCCTTAACCGTGATCTTGTAACGAGCAATATTGAAAACGATGTTCATGTCTTGGCTTCAAAGTATAACCGTGCGTTTGGTCACTTTGAGCATGACGTGGAAATGTTCAACGATACCGCTCTCTTTACTCGTGCTGAGTTAGCGCGTTTTAATGCTGGTGAATCTTCACTGGATCGTTTGATTGAAACGGAAGTGTTGTATCTTCGTGACTACAACGAAATGGTTGTCTCTCACTATGACTCCTTGATTGCCCTTGATAGCCTTGAGCGCGTAGTTCTTGGTTCTGTTAAAGAGCCAGGCGTGCAGATGGCAGACGTAGAAGTAACTCTAGAAAACAGCACAATCGCGATTAAAGGCCAACTTGATACCCGTACAGTAAAGAAAGTGACTTATGCTTTCGATAATGAGGGGATTCGTGAGCGCGTATCATTCTCACGCAGCACTGGCTTTTCTTCTCGAGTTATTATTTCAGAGATGAACGATGTGATCTCTGGAAGTGTTAAAATCGAATTCAATAACGGCGAAATTTTCAAAAAACAATTTAGATTTGAGTAAATATTTAAGGAGTTCCCCATGTTTTCTTCTATTCTAAGAGCCCTCTTCGTCTTAAGCCTGATGGCACCGATGACAAGTATGGCATCTTACTGCAATGTTCCTGCTTGCGATATCGCAACAGAAATGAGCCGTCTTGAAACACTCAATAGCGATAAGCGCGGTGAGTACGCTTTGGGCCTTAAGGCAAAATATAAAGACGTAAGTGACGCTGCCGCTTTGGAAAACCTCTACACATTCGCTATCGAAGTTAAAGCTTTGGTAGAAGCTAAGAAAGATGATGACTGGGTTCTTCGTGCTGCTAATGACTTCTTGAATACTATGGTTTTGAACCTTGCTAAGTTCTCTGCTGTTGACGGCGACAACTTGGTTGCTCTTTACCGTAAGCTTGAAGGGCAAATCTCTCGCTACGCTTTGATCACCCACTGGCAGTCAGAGTTGAAGAACATCGAAAATGTTAAGACTCTTGAAGCTCTTGTTGTTTTCGGTGCAGGTGCTCGTACTCGTTCAATCGAAGCTAATGACGAAGATTGGGTTGCTCGCGCAGCAACAGCTTTGATCACTGAGATCACAGTAAAGCTCACTAACCTTGATCCAGCTCATGAAGGTCTCTACGATGTAGCAATGACTGAAGCCAGCCTTGCTCTTGGTACTTTGGCATTCGATAAAGTGGCCGTTCTTGATTCAAGCTCAAATAAAAACTTGGTTGTTGTTTTCATCAATTCAAAGCTTCGCGTAACTGTTTACAGCTACAGCAATGCTGAGATCAAAGGTAACGAAGTTTCTGGCGTATTTATGTCAAGCGGCGATATCTCAAACAAGTTCAGCTTCGTACTTGATCGTGCTTCTGGCTCTATCCAGGGTTCAATCGAATCTACCAAAAATGATACAATCGAGTTCGCTGGAACTCAGATGTTCTCAACTCGCACAGTTTTCGCTGGTAGCGTTCCACGCTCAGTCGGCACAGCTGACGTACTTGGCACTATGAAAGGTTCTATCGCTGGTATCCAAGGTAAACTTGCAGTTAAGACGTTCATGCCGGGCGTTTACTCGGCAACATTTACGTCTGACAATGGTTCAGTGGTATTAAGCTTCCAAGGTAAGTTCTTCCCGAAGAACGGCGTATTGAGCCTCACTTCTTCAGACAAGATCAAATTGGTGCTTTCACTTCGCGAAGGCGTAAATGGCGAAGAGTGGATGGGAACTTCATTCTCAACTATTACTGGCACTTTTGCTCAAGCGAGCTTTCAGACTTTAAAGTAATCTCTCTCGAAGGCCCGCTTAGGCGGGCCTTTTTTATTTCAGCTCACCTTTCAGCCACGCCACCATCGTTCCTACCGCTTCCGTAAAAAATAGATCTAAGTAAAAGAGATTCTCGCCACGCGGATAGGGTGGGCGATTGAATAAGCGGTATTCACCTAAGTAGAGAAAGTGAGTAGGAGCGGCCATGGGATAGAGGCCAAAGCCTCGAAACTGGCCCATCGCTCTTGGCATATGGAGAGCCGAGGTTACGACAATAAATGGATCCTTGCCTACGATCTGGGCGATGTAGCGAGGATGCTGATAAGTATTGCGTGATTGGGTCTCGACGATAATTTTATCGGCTGCCACTCCCAGTGAGATTGCGAGTTGTTGCATCGCCTCGGCTTCAGTGACTTTGAGATCACTTGAGCCGGAAACGACTAAGCGACTATTGGGTAGAGCTTTATGTAGGCGGATCCCTTCAATCAAACGCGTGAGAGTAAAAGACCCAAGTTGAGAAGAGAGCGGTTGATCGTCGTTGGGGGCATAACCGCCACTTAAGACCACCACATAGGGAATCTCACTGCGCTGTTGTTCATTAAGTACATCGATATTAAAAGCAGCAAATTGTCCTTCATAATGACGGATCATCAGTTCAGTGAGTGGAGTTAGTGACCAGGTAAAGAGCAGTAGTGTGCCGACGATTAAAAATGAGCGGGATAGATGGTGCTTATTTTTAATGACTAGAACAACACCCACCAAAATGAGCAATACAAAAAGGGCGGTAGGGGTCATGAGGCCCAAAACATAGTTTTTTAAGAAATAGTGCATGCAGAAATGTTACGGATTTAAGCACTTGGAAGCCACAAAATGCGACCAACTTGCCCATAATTCCTGTCATTACTGCAAATATATATGCTTTATGGAGAGTTAAGCGCTCAATTTTTCGTTCAGCAAAATGTCCGTGATAGGCCGATTTGGTGCTGAGACGAAATCACTTCATAATGAAATCTCACTGACACCATAGGAGGTCTTGATGGGAGTTGTCCGTTCGTTCCGCCCTCGCTTCCGGAGTACTAGAGGCCAGAACCAGAATCGGAGTACAAGAGCAGAAAATGAGTTTTGGAGTACGCGAGCCGAGGCTCAGGCCTGGAGTACTAACAAGCTTGTGAGGAATGGACCAACTGGTTCCCACGGCTATGCGGAGATTCGAGATCCGCTTCATCACGGAGAAGGTCCTCCATGGGAATAGCCGCCTCAGTTTTCACTACATTCAATTTAAAATTTTAGAAGGCTTAGGCCTGATACAAACCCCGGGATAAAACCGGGGTTTTTTATTTTATGATCAGGATGATCTGTATGCCGCCGTAGCCAGGAGGCGAGAGGCGGCGTTAAGTCTATTTCGGAAGATCACAAGACGAGAGAGCAAGATCGAGGGCGAAGTTCTCGTTGAAGCAGCCGTAGAACTTGTAGGTCTGTTGACCGTATGAGCGCTTCGGAAGAACCACGACGCGACCAGTTTCATCTACTTCACATGGATTATTCATCGTACAACGACGGCCAGATTCGTTACCGGTATTGTTGATACCAATCACGATACGTGTGCCGTTTTCAACAATCGGAGAACCAGAAGTTCCGCCGATCGTTTCACAACCTTGGTTGTAGCGAATTGAATCAGTGAAAAGCCAATCAGCTTCACGCAATTGGTGAACGAAACCATCAATCTCACATGCCCAGTTACGAGCCCAATAGCCTGAAGGGATATCGATTTTTACTCCAGAGAGTGGGCGCGTGTTGGCAAGCAGCAATGGACGAATGCTGGTGCGAGTTTGGATATCGTTATAAGTAGCATCCAACTCATATAGAGCGGCATCAGTATCAGTCATGGTGCCGTAAACAATCTTGGTAGCGTTGATGTTGTGCAATTTCATTTTGGCATCATAAACGCGCATAGTGCGGCGAACAGACTTGTTAATTACCACTTCGTTTGGCTTCAAGAATCCACCACCCAAGCAGTGACCGTTTGTGAGAACCAAAGCTTTGCTGGTGGTTGGTTGACCATCAAAAATCACCAATGAGCCAGAGCAATTTGAAAGCTTAACAATCCCTTCAAACAAAGGAGCATTTTCCAAAGCGAGAGGAGAGTTGTTTTTTGTTTCAAGAGCGTTGAAAGAACCTACGGGAAGTTCGAGAGCAAAAGCACTGAAAGAAAGGGCCAGCATGGCGATAAATATTTTCACGAGTCCTCCTGAGGTGTGTGAAGGATAAAATCCTAGACCTTAGGAGTTGTGGTTGCATATCGATGTTAGGAATTGTTAGGGAAGAAAAAGGGGGCCAAGAAGGCCCCCTAGAATACTACCATTCAGTGTTGCGACGTAGTGCGTTCTCACACTCTTGTGAGTAACGGAAGTTACCTGTCACTTGGCCACGACGGTTGTACATGATTGAACCATCGCAAAAGCGGCCGCGGAATTGCGAAGCCTGGCGTACACCATTTTCACAATCAGAGCTGAAGCGGAAGTTATGAACTTGACCATCAAGCACGCTGACCATCGCCGAACTATCACAGAAGAGGCCTGGGCCGCTAATCGCCTGACGGATGCCTTTGTCGCAATCAGAACTAAAGTTAAAACGATGAACTAGGCCGTAATCGCCAATCATGTTGGAGTTATCACAAAAGATACCATAACGGTTATTGCTCTGTGAGAGTGACTCCTTGCAGTCACTTGAGAAAGAGAAGCGGTGAAGAAGTTCGCCACTAATGCGATAGAGTTCTGAGCGATCACAGAAGCGGCCACGGTATTGGCGAGACTGTGAAAGGGCCTCTTGGCAATCAGAGCTAAAGCTAAAGCTATGAACCAAACGACCGTTGTTAGCTAGAAGGTCGCTGCCACGACAGGTATAAGCGGCTGGACGATGCTGAGCAAAAGCTGTCAAAGACAACGAGGCGAGAATGAGAAGCACGAGCTTTTTCATGAAAATATCCTTTGTTGTGTGTGACAAGGCAGTAACATTGGCGACGACGCTCTGCCAAATTGGGTGGTAAAAAGGATAGGGATTTGTCCCTAGTTAACCTCTAAACGCAAGAATTTCTTAAGGAAATCAGGGATTTTAAGGGGTAATAGGTCACGGATAAAATGCCAGGTCTTCTTGGCCTGCACCCATGTCCGAAGAGCGGTTTCATTCCAGATTTTCTCTTGAGTTGCCTTCTTGCCGATAGCCACTAATTGATCGAAGTGCTCACTAGAGGTGCGACTAAATTGTGTGAGATCCATCGATATAACGACGTGGGCATCATTAAGTTGACGGCGTGTTTGAGCATCGATGGCGATGTCCATGGCGCTGGAGAGAACATCCACGACTCCTTGTGGTCGGGTGTAACCAGAGTTGCCATTGAGATTCACTCCAATGGTTAAATGAGCGCCGAGTTTTTTGAGAGCGCTTAAAGGGACATTTTCCGTCAATCCGCCATCCACCAGAATCATGCCATCAATTTCTTGGGCCATGTAGATCCCTGGAACACAACAACTTGCTAGCACTGCAGGAATGACTGGACCGTGATCTATAATGACGCCAGTCCCGGTCAGAAGGTTGGTCGCCTTAACGGCGAGAGGAATACGAGCTTGCTCTAAGCGAGCGTCGGCAGGAAGAAGTTTAGTAAGTAGTTCTTTGATTTCAGAATTTTCAAAGAGGCCAAGGCCCTTAAAACGAAATGAAGTGAAGTCGACCGGTTTGAGTTGCTTCATCTCTTGTTCGATAACAGCGAGATCAACATCAAAAGCATAAAGACTGGCGACGATGGCGCCAGCGCTCGTTCCGGCAATACAATGAGGATGAATTTTAGCAATTTTCAGTTGGTGAAGGACACCAATGTGGGCGGCGCCACGAGCACCGCCGCCACCTAAAGCGAGACCTATCTTTGGACGAAAAAGCATGGTCCGATGTTAGCGAAGTCTTTTATCACTGGCAGTTCTTTTTTACTTTGTTCACGACTAAATTCAAGCAAGTTTTCATGGTGAGTTGTTCACCCGCTGCAATTTTTTGCGCCAGGGCCAAAAAAAGTGGAGTGAGTTCTTGGTGAATACTTTTCGTTACGACCCAAGGTTTTTTAATATTGCCATCGGCGTAGCCACGCTCACACATCTCTGATTGCCAGGCTTCTTCCGTCGAGAGATTTTCTTGTTCCATTCGCCATAGGCCTGCCAAGAGCCCGGTGCGGTCTTCACCTACAGTGCAGTGAAAGAAAAGCGAGCGAGAGGCCTTGTGGGCCTTGCGCAAAATTTGGAGTGCTTTGACCGTTTGTTCACAGGCGACTTGCACGCTTTCTAAGTCTTTCCAACGGAAAGGGATATGATGAGACTTGATGCCAAGGTTTTTAAGTTCGGCCAGTTCTTCATCGACTTCATTTTTTGTTTGGGACTTAAAAATGATGACCTCTTCAACGCCATATTCAGCCAGCTGGGAAAGTTTTTTGCCGGGTTGAGAGCCGCGATAAATACCAGCAGTGACTTCGTGGGTATTACCGATAGTGATGCCCTCAACAGAGGAAGCAAAAGGCGAGGTGAGTGCCCAAGAAGTAGTAGTAAGAATCAGACCAAGCCATAACCATTGCATAAAATTCCTTTGATGCGGGGGTTATCGCTTGTTAGGCAGGGATTGAGAAATAAGATGTCAGAATGCTGTCATTCGAAAAAATAGATGGATGTCTTGTAAATAGTTGGAAAATCATCAAAAAAAGGCCAGACGGGGCCTCTACGGGGTTTTCTAGTGGTGAAGATTAAATCATAATAATGTCATGAAAATATCAAATACGAAACTCATCTCGCACTACCTCCAGCTGGGCCAGAAAGAATGGCGGGCCTTTACCATCTATGGGCTTGGTTTCGCTCTACTCACTCTGCTTGTCCCATTGATTGTCCAGTTGCTTGTCACCAATTTGATGTTTAGTGGTCTAGGTTTATCGCTGCTGACATTGAGTATTTTACTGGCGGTTGGATTATCGGCTTTGCAACTATGTCGTTTCTCTCAGGTGATCCTCCTTGAGTATATTGAACGACAGTTTGTTGCTCGGTACACCTTTCGTTTCGAGGGGGTCAAGACCGACAAGCAAGTAAAGTTTTTTGAAATTGCCGGCATGATTAAAACCATTTCTAAATGGGCACTTGATGGGTTTGAGACTTTTTTAACTCTGATCGTGGGGACAGTCGTACTGATGATCTATCACCCTTACTTTGTAGTGTTGTCGATTTTAGTATGGGGCGGAATCTATGGTGTCTGGAAGTTAGGAGCTAAAGGACAGGAGACGGCGATTGAAGAATGCAATCAAAAATATCTGGCTTGGGAGCATCTTCAGCGGGGACAAAAAGAAGACGGAGGTAAGTGGCTCAAGGCGAGAACAGTTCATTTTAATATTTTGAAGCGCCAACTCGTTCTCTTGATTATTTTGCAAGTGATAGGTTCACTTGCGCTCTTAGTGGGTGGGGCCTTGTTGTTTCAGGCCAATCAACTGAGTATCGGGCAATTCGTAGCAGCAGAGTTAATTGGTGCTGGCGTTTTTCTGGCCATCAGTAAGCTCGGAAAATTTATCGAGTTGCATTACACACTGATCACTTCACTGGTAAAAATTGATTATGTCATCGGAGCAGATCATGGTTAATTATATTACCACCCCTCCTTTGTTGCTGAACGTATCGCGCTTTTTGCGAATTATTCTTGTTATATCTGTTTTGCTTTTATTTCTTCCCTGGGAGCAATTCTCGACTGGTGATGGACGAGTCATTGCACTTGATCCGAACGAAAGATTTCAAGAGATCCATGCGCCAGTGAGCGGTTTTGTCAGACGCTGGCATGTTCGTGAGGGGAGTTGGGTCAAGGCGGGCGAGCCCCTTGTTTCACTTTCAGATACTGACGCTGACTTAGTCGGACGCCTTGAGCTGGAGAGAAAAGCAGCTGAGGAGGCGTTGGCTTCCGCTGAGCTAGCACTTAAAACGGGACGCATTAATCTTGAGCGACAAAAGAAGCTCTTTGAGCAAGGACTGGTCGCTCGTAAAGACTGGGAAAAAGAGCGAATTAATGTTTCAAAGTATGAGATCGAGGTTTCTAAGGCGCAAGCAACTCTGGCCAAAGCGCAGCGTGAAGTCGCCCGTCAGGAAACTCAGTCAGTCGTTGCTCCACGAGATGGCTGGGTTGTGAGAGTTCGTAGTGGTGAAGGGGCACAAATTGTTAAATCAGGTGACTCACTTTTAGTTCTTGCTCCAAAAACAGAAAAATTAGCGGCAGAGATCTGGATCAATGCCAATGATGTGGCGCTGATTAAGAAAGGCAGTAAGGCGTTACTTGAATTTGCTGGCTGGCCCGCCATTCAATCCCCAGGCTGGCCGTCAACATCAGTGGGAACCTTTAAGGCGAAAGTCGAACTGGTCGATGCAGTAGCTTCTAAGGAAGGAAAATTTCGCGTCTTACTCGTGCCAGCTGAAAAATGGCCAAGTGAACTTTTCGTCAGACAAGGGGCCCGCACCAGCGGCTTCATTCGTCTCTCAGTGGTGAGTTTAGGATGGGAAATATGGCGCCAATTTAATGGTATGCCTGCCGATGTGTC
>JBIKNE010000282.1:0-3909 GCA_044358855.1 Bacteriovoracaceae bacterium
GAATTTGCATAAAATCCCGACCAACCTTAAAATAAAAAAACTGGTGAGGGATAGAACCCCATGATGCTGGCATGGGCCCTCACCAGAAATCATCCTTACATCCGTAAGGGATTTTTGATAAGGCCATAAAGCAACACATAGGCCACCTCCTAAATTTGTAAGACGTTAATTTTTTTGAAGTCCACCCACTTTGCTTTGGAAAATATTCATCGCGCGATGGAAAAAAACGGACGTCATCGCTGAGATTGCGCAGAATTTAATTTCGCATTAAAATAAAAAAACTGGTGAGGGATAGACCCCATGGGCAGTACATGGGCCCTCACCAGAAATCATCCTTACATCCGTAAGGGATTTTTGATAAGGCCATAAAGCAACACATAGGCCACCTCCTAAATTTGTAAGCCAAAGAAAATGCGATTTTTCGAATGCAATGTGTTGGAAGAAATTGACCACACGAAGGAAAAAATTGGCTAAACTACTTCCATAAAACATTGGGAGTAGTGATGGACGATTGTTTGTTTTGCAAAATTTTTCAAGGCAAGATTCCCTCGAAAAAAGTCTATGAAGACGACAACGTCTTTGCTTTTCTAGACATCAACCCTTTGGCCAAAACCCATATTCTTTTCATCCATAAAAAACATACTGAGAATGTGAACGGACTCTCGACCATTCATGTGGGGCAAGTCTTCACGGCGATTAAAAATTTCACTACCGGGACTGATTTAGAAAAGAAAGGCTTCCGTGTCGTCACCAATTCAGGCGCTGATGCCTGTCAGACCGTCTTTCATGCCCATTTTCATGTCTTGGGTGGTGAGAAGCTTGGTGGCTTTGGTAAATGATCTCAGAGAAGCGTCGGCCCTATTTTGATTTCTTTCATGGTTTTCAATCACCACTCTTAAATATTACTTGGGAAGTTGAAACCGAGGATTTTACTGCTCGCTGTAAAGAGCAAGGAGTTTCAAGCTATCAGTGGTTGGTTTATTCACTTTGCAAAGCATGCTTAGAGGTCGAACCATTCTTGTGGCGACTTAATGATAAAGGCGAGCCCACTAAAGTCTCAACCCTCACGCCTTCGTACACCGTCATGAAAGAAGATGGAAATTTCAATTTCTGTACGGTGCCATATCAGCCAGACTTCAGAACATTTTTAGAAAAGAGCTTAGCTGTTAAGGCGGTAGCAGAGAAACATCCTGATGGTCTCACTAACGATGAACCAGGTCGCATTGATTATCTCTTTATCACATCAATTCCCTGGATGAAGTTCACTTCTATCCAGCATCCGGTGTTCGATATTAAAAATGTGCATGTACCGAGTTTTGCGTTTGGAAAGTTTCAAGTGGAGAACGGACGCATCCGTTTCCCATTCTCAGTGCAGGGCCATCATGGCTTTATTGATGGTCTGCATATGCATCAGTTAGAAGTGGCGCTAATTAAGTCCTTAAGGCTTAGCTTCTAGGCGAAGATTCAACAGCCGTTAAGTCTAAAATTTCAATCGAATTTCAATTCACAACTCAAGGTGCTAACAAGCGCCATTGATGTCTTTAAAGGAGAATTTATGAAGTGTCTCACTATGTTGCTAATCTTCGTCTCTCAGCTCTCTTTTGCGGCACTTGATCCCGTGGAATCCAATGAGATTGTGCAAGCTCAGTTGGCGACTCATAAATCATTATCAATGACAAATTACTGTGTGGTTAAAACCACCACCTGCCGCACTCTTGAGAGATTCGCTGATGCCGAAGGCAAAATAAGTCATAACTTTTTCAGAATTAGTTTTTTCTCAGGTGAGCGCCAAGTCGGAGCTTCAGAGTACTTTGTCCGAATTGATCGTACTGATAAATTTCACCGTTTTGTTGACGAAAAATTCGATGGAAAAGTCGTGATTACCAAAGAGTCTGAACTGCAAACAGTCCATGTGAATTCAAAAGTGATCACAATTAAAGACCTCTATATGCCTCGCTTGGGAACAACTCAATATGTCACATCTGATTTGATATTTAATCAAGAGCTGGCCCGGGTTAACGGAATAGCTCTTGATCGTGAGAACCCTGATTATCGTGAAGTGCTAAAGATCGACTATTTAATAATTAAATAGTCGATAGCCTAGCCCTGCATACCTTTAAAGAAGGCAGCAAACAAACTGCGCTGAAGCTGAGTGAGAGTGCTTGTGCGCGCCATGAAAATCAGCGGACTTTTATCGATCATAACAGTCGCTACAAAGCGCGCTTTTTTCTGATCCCATTCTGTTACTTCAAACTGCTCATTCCATTTATCGAGATATTTATCCATTAAGACGGCTTCTTTGCCGGCGCCAGTCATGAAGTTTGCTTTCTTGGTGCCAGTCAAAAGTGATTGAGTGAGTTTAGGCTTTTGTTCTTTTTGACCTTCTTCATTTTTCTGCTCGGACTGGATTACATCGTTGAATACGATTGAGAGATCAGTCGCGCCGAGGTTGCGCTTCATCCAGTACCACATCTCTTCCAGGAAACTGATGCGATCTTTGTGCCACAAGACACGCATGTGTGTGGTGAAGGCAAAGATTTCTTCGAGAGATTGATAGTTATGTGACAGCTGCCAGCGTGAAACAACTTTTTCACCGAGCTCTTTAAATTGAAAAGCCGGCATATCTTCAAAAACACTGTAGCCCAGATCAAAAGTCTGACCTTCGATGATTGGGTAGTGCGATTTCTCTTTATCCAAGAGACCCAAGAGTTGTTGGAAATGATCGGTTTGACCAACAAAGAGGCCTTGAAGGTTTTGATCAGGTAAATCAGTGGCATCAATCAGACGAGTTGAGACTTTATTTTGTTCCCAATCCAGGTCCTTGAGCAAAATTTGTGAAGTTGAACGAACATAACCGAGAGTCAGTTGCATGGAGTCTCCTTAGCGCAGTATGATAGGGGTATGCGCCTTGCGATACTCAGCGTAGCTATGATGGCCTTATTTGTGAACCCCGCTCGTGGGCAAGATGAACGTTTTTGGCGCAAAATGCTCTCGGGCGAGCTGACGCGGGAAGAAGTAAAGCCCGAGCCTGAGCCAAAATGGGTTTTTGAGAGCCCCGCCTATCATTTTGACCTCAATGGCGATGGGCACGAAGAAGTCCTGATGGTCTATAAGCGCGACGGCATGGACTGGCTCGACGTCATGGGTCACGATAAAACTTCGCTGTTTAAGGCAAAACTTTGGGCGATGGGTTCTGGTTCAGCTGTCTATCGATTGAGAATTGTCGACCTGTCGGAAAAAGTACGCGCCATTGTGATTTATTTGTACGAAGGCAAAACCGAATCGAAGCGACTCGAGGCGAGTGCCCGTTTATATTTTCTTACCTTCGAGAACAAAGATTTTGCCACTTTTAAATTAACCGCCGGTCCGCGCTATTGGCATGAGTACGAGGGTGTGCGCGATCAATACTGGCGACGGATTTATAATCTCAACATCAAAGACTACGACGGAGATGGCACGAAAGATCTCGCGGTCGAATACAACCACATTCAATCCATCTGGCTTTATAAGGGCCAGGGTCTTTGGAAGAAAATTTGATATGTCGAATCACTCAATTCACCCGTAAAGCCTGAAGCTAACTATCATTTGATTGCTGCTTTTGCTTGAGGGCGCCTCTAGCTTTCTAGTTTTTCAGTTTGATTCATTCTGGCATTGATAATCGAGTCTAAAAAAGATTCGTGCGCCAGAATGAGACGGGCGAATTGAGTGACAGCAACCAAAAAGGGTTGAATTAAGACGCTTTCTTGATCTTGTCTTCGTCCGTCTTCTGCGTACGTGTCGGCAGAGGAGTGACGTTGTCGGGAAGATCGGCGACGGCTTCTTCTTTTTTCAGGTGGCGCATAGTGAGTGACCATGTGACAACCGGAAGAGCGAGGATGACGAGAGCGCCAAACCAAGCTGACAAAGGCC
>JBIKNE010000281.1:0-3909 GCA_044358855.1 Bacteriovoracaceae bacterium
GATGACGTTCTCAACGGTATTGGCATAGGCAGCTGTACCCACAAGAGCTATCGCCGCAAGATAAGCGTTTTTCAAAGTAAACCTCCCTCAACAAAGATGGGGGAGGTTTACCAAATATTATTGAAATGAACAGTTAAGAATCAGTGGGCCAGTAAATTTTTATTCGGCCCAAACCGGGGTTTCTACGAGACGAGAGACATCAAAGCCTTCTTTCTGGGCGGTAGTCTTGAGGGCCTCAACAATATTGGCATCGAGGGTTGGTGTGCGCGAGAGTACCCAGAGGAAGTTGCGGTCAGGTGAACCCACCAGCACGTAAGAGTAGTCCGCGGCGAGATCGAGGATCCAGTAGTCGCCTGCGAACCAGCCGAAACGATTAAAGAAAGGCACGAAGCTGACTTTCAACTTGGCGTTGGTTTTCTTGTCTACCACACGCGCGAGAGCGTTCGCGACGTTATCACCCTTGGTGGTTTTACAAGTGTTCTTCACGGTGACTTTGCCATCACTGCGAAGGCCGTACTCGGCCTTAGTCGCTAAGCATTTTTTCTGGAAGCTGTTAGGGAAGCGAGTGATTTCATACCAGCGGCCCATATAGCGAGCGACATCGACTGATTCTACTGTGCGAACAGGCGTTGTGACGTCGGAAGAGGCACAAGCAACAAAGGCCCAGGTCAAAAGACTTAAAATGAGCGTTAATTTCATAAAACCTCCATTGGTTAATGACGTCTTTATAGCTCAAGGCCGGTTGAATTGTATTGAACGAGACTTAGACAACTAGCTGTTGGGACATTTTACCGAGCCGGCATGCTCCGGCTCTTGCCAAACTTTACGCAGAATTCGAATCAAATCTGCATGATCTTTCTCAGTTAAATGAATGGAGAAGTTCTCTTCGATCAGTTTGGCATAGTCCTGCCACATCGCTTTACGAAGCTTTTGGCCTTCTTTGGTAAGGACGGCAAACACTCCACGGCGATCACTCGGGCAGCGGCTGCGTTCTATGAGTCCTTGGGTTTCCAAACGTTCCGCTAGGCGAGTGACATTTGAGCGGCTTAAGAGCACACGCTCGCCCAGGTCACTGAAGCGCAGAGCATGGTGCTCAGCACGCTCAAGCGTCCATAGGACATCGTAGGTCTCCAAGGGTGGGTGACCGAGCTCCTTCATCGCCTCTTCCATCTTCTGGTGGATCCTGTTGAAGGTCACAAAAAGCTGAGGCCAGGCATTTAAGTCGCGAGAATTACTCATAAAAACAATTATAACAAAAACTTGTTGCAATTGCAACGAACTGGCAGCAATATAGTTGCAAGTGCAATCATTGCGAATGCGACAATTGCATTTTCAACATAATTACAAGGAGCCCTTCGTGAAATTGTTCTTCGTCCCTTTTGTCGCCGTGGCCTTTCTGCATCTGCCGGTCTGTTTTGCTCAATCCCAAGCATGGACGCTGGATGGATCGCATTCCAGCATCAACTTTGCGGTTGATCATATGGTGATTTCAGAAACGACGGGTAAGTTTGATCGTTTCGAAGTCGCCGTGAAAGCCGATCGCCCCGATTTTGTCGACGCCAAATTCAATGCCACTGTTCACGCCAACTCTATCAATACTTTCGATGCCAAAAGAGATGAACATCTCAAGGCGCCGGACTTTTTTGATGTCCAGAAATATCCCACCATCACATTGGAAGGGAAAAAATTTGAGCGTCAAAAAAACGGTCAATACAAAGTTTATGGAAAACTCACGCTTCATGGTGTGACTAAGGATGTGGTTTGGGATGCCAAGTTTAACGGCATTGTGAAAGACCCATGGGGTGGAACAAGAGCTGGTTTAAAGGTCACGACAGTAATTGATCGCTATGACTACGGCCTCAAATACATCTCTGTATTGGAGTCCGGTGGAGTCGCTGTCGGTCAAGAAGTGAGAGTCAGTGCCAATTTTGAACTCGTAAAAAAGCAAATATAGGAGTTGTTATGAAAAAGATGAGCGTGGTTTATCATTCGGGAGCAGGCCACACTGCCTATGCGGCAGAAAAAGTAGTAGAAGGAGCGAAGAGTGTAGCAGGGGTTGAGGTTCAGCTGGTGGAGATCGGAAAAAATCCCACCGACTGGGAGATGCTCAAGGCCGCCGATGCCATTATCTTTGGAACTCCTACTTATATGGGAGGAGTGTCGGCACCTTTCAAGGCCTTTATGGATGAGTCGAGCAAGGCCTGGTACACGCGTGATTGGCAAAATAAATTAGCTGCCGGCTTTACCGTCTCAGGCTCTCCTTCGGGAGATAAGCAAGGCACGCTCCAATCCCTTATGACCTATTCACTTCAGCATGGCATGTTTTGGGTCGGCTACGATCGACTGCCCGAAGTGTACAGTGGAGTTGCACCTGAGAAAGCACGCAATCGTCTAGGAAGTTTTTCTGGATTGATGTTGCAAGCGGCGCAGACGGCACCTCATGAATCCTTCCTGCCGGGCGATCTTGCTTCGGCCATCGATTTCGGCGAGCGCGTCGCCACCGTGTTAGTGAAAAATATTCGCTAGCTTATAATTCGCCAGAAGGTGCATGACACCTTTTGGCGATTATTTATCTACACGGAAGAGTTCGTATTGGCCTTCTTCAAAAATCCACACCGGCCTGTTGGCAGGTGCAGGCTGACCTCTGATGGCCGCCAAGTGTGCATCGAAGACGGGTTTTTTATGAGCGTCGGTGCCATTGTCGTAATCAACAATATTGAATGAGTAAGTAGAACTCAATTGAGCGAAAGTAAGTGGGTTATTAGCTGCAGGAGTTTTATAAAAAAGTGAAAAGTTCTCATTGGCCTGATCACAAACATCCTGAGAGCTTCCTTCGAAAGTCAAAATAGCCCCCGCACTGTAGGTCATATTGATCGGTACAAATGATTCATCTGCAGCAATAGCGATGTATTCAAAAGTATCGGTGAGAGCTGAAATACCGATAAAGCTAGAGCTATCACAAAAGCCAGCACTATAGCTAAAGCCTGGCCCCCCATAGATCGCTGAGGCATCTGCTGTTGGAAGAATGAGAGGGTAATAAGTAGCAACGCTTAATGGGTTACTTGTTCCTCCAGCAATCGAGCCGAAGTTGGCATTAGTTGTTGCAATAATACTAGGATGCTTAACGATTGCTTGAGAGATTAATCGAGCCACTGTGCCTGACGAAGAAGTATCGAGATGACCTATGAGTCCACCGACTTCGGTCAGACCGGCAGAGAGGGTAAGTTGAGCAGAAGTCGTTACCACGCTGTCAGTGACAGTCCCGTTAAAGTTAGCTCCGACTAAGCCACCGACTCGCTTAAGATCCCATGTAATTAAGAAACTTTCGATCCGCCCATCAAATTGTGCTCTTCGGATAATGCCTGAGTTTGAACCAGCGATCCCACCGTAGTTTGTATCGGTGCCCCCGCTACTGAGACCATCACTTGAGGACATTGTGGCATTGGAAACGACATCTTCGATGGTACCGCCATTATCTGAGACAATCCCACCTGCAGCTGTATCTGCTCCTATAACACCTTCAAACTTAACGTTTCGAATCGTTCCAAAATTGGTGCGAACTAGACCTCCGACTGTGCCAGGAGCTTGCAGATCGATAATTTTGGTTTGTACATTTTCAATCAACCCAGATGAGTTTCCAAACAGTGATAGACCATTGGAGGCAGAAGCAAAGCGAAAGTGGTAGAGTTTTAAATTCCTAACCACGGCGGTATTGCTGAGAGTTCCAAATAAACCGTAATTCGCTGCAACACTCGGATTAACTAAACCATGAATTGCATGGCCGTTCCCATTGAAAGTTCCATGAAAAGTGTTGGGTGAAACGACGATTCCATTTGTAATGTGATTAATCGCGATATCTTGCTGAAGAGAATAGTGTAAACTTCGTGTGGTCGCGTCTGTATTGATCTC
>JBIKNE010000283.1:0-3903 GCA_044358855.1 Bacteriovoracaceae bacterium
TACCCGAAAAAGGCCCCCAGTTGTAACTCACTTCAGCTTGATGATTCCAAGGAATGAAGGATGTCCATTGAAAACCAAATCCCGACTCATAACGCTTGCGCCAGAAGACAAGAGGTAATCCGAGCAATAAGGATTCTTCTCGCGACATTTTGGCGACATAGAAGAAGCCAGGAATTGGCACACCGTTGGCGAAGTTGCGGTTGTTTGACCAGTTTACCGCCAGCCACCACTTCTCATTAAACTGATGAAGGTAATTGGCAGAGGCCACATTATTTTGGGCATCAGTAAATGGTTTATCACTTGCCGATCCATAGCTCATGGTGACACCACGAACTTTGTTGGCCTCACCATAGTAGCGCCAGCCCAACTGTCCTTGCAGGGTTTTATAATTTCTTAAAACCGGAAACTCATGGTTGAGATAAAGCTCACCGGCCTCAACGCCTGCCGTGACTTCATGCTTGCCATTATTCCACACTGGCGCCTGAGCGCGCGCACGCCAATTTCTTTGCTGCAATTTTTCATCAGAATTATTAACAGAAACGCCAGAATAGAGTGTTTCTTCAAATGCGAAGTTTTTAAGACTCGGGCCGGGACGAAAAAGTGAGGCAAAGTCCTGAGCATGAGCACTCAGGACTGAACCAAACAATAAGAAAAGTATTAGAATAATGCCTCTGGATTCATATTCTCAAGGTGCCACTTCACACTAGCGAGGAACTTCGAGCCCAGTTCGCCGTCGATAATACGGTGATCGTAAGTATGTGTTCCGTACATCATGCTTCTAATCGCCATGACATCATCTTCCATAACCATCACGCGCTTCTTAATTACGCCTGTAGCAAAGATACCAACTTGAGGCTGCAGAATAACAGGAGTAGCGAAGAGCACACCGAATGATCCATTGTTAGTGAACGTGTATGTTCCACCTGAGAGATCATCCATCGTGAGTTTTTTGCTGCGAGCTTTCGCCGCCAAGATATCCAACTGGCGCGCAATTCCGGTCATATTTAAGTCACCCGCGTTCTTAATCACAGGAACAACTAGACCATTTCCTGGCACAGCGACAGCACAGCCAAGATTAATATCTTTTTTCACCACAATGTTATCGCCATCCACTGATGAGTTAACCAAAGGGTTCTCTTTCAAGGCCTGCACGAGTGCGTACAAGATGAAGTGAGTGTACGTGAGGTTGAAGCCTTCACGTTTTTTGAATTCGTCTTTGAACTTCTCGCGGAACTTCACCAGCTTCGACATATCGATTTCATCAACGCTGTTCACGTGCGGTGAAGTTTGTTTACTCATCACCATATTCTTGGCGATGGCTTTGCGCATGTTATCCATTGGGATAACTTGTGTGCGGCCAACTGTCGTTCCACCAGATGGAAGAGCTGAGGCAGCTGGAGCCGCTTTCGCTGGTGCAGCAGATGCTGCAGCTGGTGCGCCACCTTTGCGGCTTGCCATGTAGCGCTCGAGATCTTCTTTATTCACGCGACCACCAGCACCCGTGCCTTGAATTTGGCTAAGCTCTGAAAGTGAGATGCCCGCATCAGCTGCCATGGCCTTCACCAATGGAGTGTAGAAGCGGCGACCCTCTTCAACTTCAGGAGCAGGGGCAACTTTTGCAGCAACTGGTGTGGCAGCTGCAGGAGCAGAAGCCGGAGCTGCGGCCGGGGCAGCTGCTTTAGCGGCTGGCGCGGCGGCCGAAGCAGTGGCACTCAAATCATCTTCGATGATCGCGATCGGGCGACCCACATCAACGGTAGTGCCTTCTGGGTACAAGAGCTCCATGACCTTGCCTTTAATCGGCGAAGGAATTTCTGATTCAACTTTGTCAGTTGAGATCTCGAGCAAGATGGCATCGAGTTCAATGACTTCACCTGGCTGCTTATGCCACTTGGTAATTGTTCCGGTAGTGATCGACTCGCCCATTTGAGGCATGACGACTTCAGTGCGTGCCATAACTTACTCCTAGTAATTCAATGCGCGGCCTTTGGCCGCCATAACTGCTTCGCCCAAAAACTCACCCAAAGTTGGATGCGGATGGACGGTGGCAAAAATTTCTTCATCAATCCCTTCCATGGTACGGAAGAGGGTGTATTCGTGAATCAGTTCTGTTGCTTGAGTGCCGACGATGTGGGCACCCAACATCTCACCGTGTTTACCAGTGAGAACTTTAATAAAGCCATCTTTCTCATTAGAAGCAATCGCTTTACCATTGGCCATAAATGGAATTTTACCAACTTTGTACTCAAGCTTCTGCTCTTTACAAGCGCGATCAGTAAGACCAACCGAAGCGACCTGCGGCTGACAGTAAGTGCAGCCTGGAATATTCAATTTATCGATGGCGTGTGGATGCTTACCACTTAAGTGTTCAGCAGCTACAACACCTTCGTGAGAAGCTGCGTGTGCCAAGAGTGGTGGTCCAGAAACATCACCGATGGCATAAACGCCAGGAACAGATGTTTGATAGAACTTATCGACAGAGATAAAGCCGCGATCAGTTTTGACACCGATTTTCTCGAGACCGAAACCTTCAATATTTCCTGTCATACCAACAGCAATCAAACCCATATCAAATTTATGGTCTTGGGCCTTACCACCTTCCGTGCAGGTGATGGTAACATCTTTGCCGTTGTCCTTAGCAGTGACTTTTTCTACACCTAGCTTCAAGGTGATGCCGTATTTTTTGTAATGCTTCTCAATTTCAATTGAGCAATCTTCGTCTTCAATCGGAAGAAGATGCTTTTGCATTTCAAAGATGGTGACGTTAACGCCAAAAGCGTTCCAGAAATAAGCGAATTCAACTCCGATGGCACCGGCACCGATGATGCCGATGGATTTCGGAAGTTTTTCGATTTTCAAAGCCTCCCAAGCGCCCACGAGATTTTTCCCATTGTGCTCAAGGCCCGGGAAAGTGCGGTACTTGGCACCTGTTGCGATAATGACACTTTGAGCGGTCAATTCTTCTTTCTTACCGTCAGTTAGTGCAACTTCAATCGTTTTGGCAGACTTAAACGTGCCCTTACCAGTAAAGACTTCAATCTTATTTTTCTTCATCAAGAACGCGATGCCCTTCGACATATTACCGGCGATCTCATTGGCACGCTTCACAGCGACCGCTCCATCGAGACCTTCAAGTTTTACATTAATGCCTAAGGATTTAAGATCGGCCACTTCGTGAACGGAGTGGGCAGATTTTAAAAGTGCTTTCGTAGGGATACATCCGCGATTAAGGCAGACACCACCGAGCTTATCAGCTTCGACGATTGCAACTTTTTTACCTAGTTGAGAGGCACGAATTGCGGCCACATAACCACCGGGCCCAGCACCTAAAACAACAACATCAAAGCTCTTGGCCATAAGAGTCCTTTTTTTGAATCTAAGAAGTCTCTCCACTTTGATTTGACGCGCCGTGTTTTGTCAATGAAAGACAAGCACTTGTCCTAGACTTACTCACCCTAAAACGGCTATAAGACTCTCCATGTCAAGGACCTCAACCGATCTCAACGTCACTCCCAGCGAAGCTGCCCAGCTTTTGAAGGTCTTTCCTTATGGTGTAGTAGCCATTGATCTCGAAACCACCGGTCTCTCTCCTTTGGTTGATCGCATTATTGAAATCGCTGCGGTGAAGGTTACGCAATCGGGCGAGATCGAAATTTTCCATCAACTCATCAACCCCATGACAGAAATTCTTCCTGAGAACGCAGCGATTCATGGCCTCACCAACGAAGATGTAAAAAATGCACCGACCTTGAAGCGTCCTTTGCGTCAGCTTTGGGACTTCATCGGCCGTGCACCACTTCTCGCTCATAATGCTTTATTTGATTCAGCTTTTTTAATTAAAGGCTCACACGATTTTTTAATCACCGCACCGGCCACACGGGTTTTTGATAGCGCAAAATTTGC
>JBIKNE010000284.1:0-3887 GCA_044358855.1 Bacteriovoracaceae bacterium
TTTAAAGAAGTGGTCTCCGCTGCCAGGTGAACTGTTCAATGATTTAGATCTGATTAAACGCCGTGCGGTTTCTCGTCACCTGCAGCGCCACTTCCCCGAGTACCTCGACCACTATGCCCATGTCTGTGTGGACTTCTTTGGGGGCAAGAAACGTTTTCCCGATGGCAGCCCCGCCCTTCATTGCCGTCAGCTCTTCGATCTTGCAGCGGGCGAAAAAGACCTACTTCCTGATGCTTTGATTCAAACCTTCAAAGCTTCGCTTTAATTTAATTCAAATATTCATGGGTGAAATGAGATTTAACATCGGCGACCATCGCCGCCTCTCTGACATCCTGTCATCGGCGGCATACCGTCCATCCTGGACATAAAAAAGGGATCCCGAAGGATCCCTTTCTTATTAAAACAATCTACGTAGAGATTACTTCAAGTGGTTAGAAACGAGCTTAGTCATTTCGAACATTGAAACAGTCTTCTTGCCGCCGAAAACAGCTTTTAGCTTGTCGTCAGCATTGATGTTACGCTTGTTTTTTGCATCTTGAAGATTGTGCTTCTTGATGTAAACCCAGATCTTCTTCACAACTTCAGTGCGTGGAAGAGCTGTTGCGCCTACGATTTCGGCCAAAGCTGCTGAAGGAGTCAAAGCCTTCATGAAAGCTGGGTTTGGCTTACGAGCAGTTTTCTTCTTAGGAGCAGCAACTTTCTTAGCAGTTGCTTTCTTAGCTGTTGCTTTCTTAGCAGTAGCTTTTTTAGCAGCTGGCTTCTTAGCCGTTGCTTTCTTAGCTGTTGCTTTTTTAGCAGTAGCTTTCTTTGTTGTTTTCTTAGCCATGTGACTTTCCTCCGTCAAATTGAGTCCCAAAGGGTACTCGTGGTTGTTATCATACTTAGGTCGAAACCTATTAACTCACTATTTTTTCCCATTCGACAATAGCGTTACTGTCACCCAAGCTGTTACCCGTCTTACGGTAGCCATGAGATTCATTCAACGCAATCATTCTAAAGTTATCTACTGGACAGTAATTCACAACACGTTTGAGTTGTAAACGTCCCGCCTCGCGTTCGTAAAAGTCTTTAATACGATGACTAAAGCCGTTGCCCTGGAAGGCCAGCTTAATGGGGGTATTCTTCGTGAAGAGCGCTTCTTTATCATTCTTCATGAATAAAGCAGCCACGGTGTCGTTCCCAAAAGTGACAGAGTAGAGTTTCCATCCGCCCTTCATTTCGCGACGGATATTATCAATGTTCCATTGGAGATCACGCGAATCAGTAAAGACTTGGATATCGAAGTTCGAGATCCCAATGATCTCTTCTTCTTTTTTTACTTCTTTAAATACCAAGTTTTTTTCCAAGCATTCTCTCTAGGTAACAGTGCAACTCATTCTTGGATTTGATTCTATAGATAAGTTTTTCACTTTATCAAACAGTTTTTTTAGGGGGGGTCAGTGGGAAAACGGCTCTGGCACGAGATTAAGGCGTGGTTCCCGGAAGGTTTCAGCGAGACTCATCTGTAGCCAATCGAGCAAAGCACCCTCGGGAATTGTGCCGCAATTGAGCGCTATATATAGGGTGAATTCTTCCACATCTAAGAGCTCAATCTCACCACCATTTTTATAAAATCCACTCAAGCGCTCAGAGGAAAAAAACGCTTTAAGCTCTCGAATCTTCTCGGACAAATTGAGTTTCTCAAAGCTTTTCTCAGAGGGAAAACGAAAGTCTGAAAGGACTCTCCCCGACTTAAAACTGTGCTCAATTTGTGCCTGCAACTGGCCCCACATCTGAGGCAAAATCCCCATCTCTTCTGGTGAAAAAGCCGGCTCAGAATTGCGATCTCTGAGCCACGCTTCAGCTTCTCTCAAGGTAATTTCTTTTATTTTCTGCCATGATTTATTTTTTAATAAATGCCCCATGGCCTCTAAAATAACCCGTTCTCCCTCTGTCCAAGGGCCCTGATAACCCCATTCTTCGAAATTTTCACGGCCCTTCCATGCCACCACACGACCGTCATTACTATGACACTTTTGCCAATCGGAGGGGATTTCAGGCAAAGAAAATTGTGTTTTTGTGAGGATATTCTGTGCTCGTAATGACCATTTCATAGCAAAGAGGATAAGATGGTGTGATGTCATTGTGGAAGCAGAAATTATCACATTCACGCCAAGTGCTCCTCGTGGGCCCCATGGCCTTGCAATTTCCCGATGCGAATTTGCGTCGTGATAAAATTTTAATCGGCGTCGATGGAGGCGTCTGGAGTGAGCATCTCTCCTTATATGATGTCACTCTCGGTGATGGTGATTCTCTCAAAACTCCCTTATCGCTGGATCATCATTATTCAACCGATAAAAATGAAAGTGATTTGGCACTCGCCCTTAAACTTTTACCGCCAGATTTGCGCTCAGTAGAATTGTGGGGATTTTGGGGCGGCCGTGATGACCACCAGTGGGTCAATCTGGGTGAAGTCTTTCACTGGATAAATCACAGCGCGATTGTCACTATTCATCGTCAGGAGAAAGCTCCCATTCGTCTTTTCCCAGCTGGGATTCATAAGATCACCTCCACTCACACTTTTACGCTGCTCTCTTTAGAAGAGGCGCACTTTAGTATTCAAGGCGAGTGCCGCTGGCCGCTTCCACGCACCAAAGTACAGAAACTCTCCTCACATCTTTTATCAAATGAAGGTTTGGGAGAAATGACGATCGAGTGTGATCACAAGTTTTTTTGTTTTGAGGAGACACTGTGAGACCTCGTCACCACGGCCTTGATACTCTTCGCGGCGTGGCCGTCTTATTAATGATGATTTTTCATCTGGTTTATGACTTCTGGCTCTTTGGATTATTAGACGATCATTACAAACAAGGTTTCTGGCACGCTCTACCGCGTTTTATTGTCTTTCTCTTCTTGTGGTGCGTGGGAACTTCTTTGGAGCTCACTCATGGGGAAGGCGTGCGCTGGAAGAGTTTCTGGCAACGTTTTGGAAAGCTCGCAGGGATTGCTCTCCTTATAAGTGGTGTGACTTATCTTCTTTTTCCAAAAACTTGGATTTATTTCGGCACCATTCATTGCATTGCTACCGTCAGTCTTTTGGCGCTAGCGTTTTTCTATCTGCGCTGGGCGCGAATTCCGGTGCTGCTCGCCATTTTATACGCACAATATTTTGCAGGATTTGATATTCGCTGGATGGGCAGTCACTTTCCGCGACTCTCGATGGATTTTATTCCCGCCTATCCTTGGTTCTGGGTCACTCTCCTTGGCATGATCACAGGTCCTTGGGTGCTCGCAAAATGGCCAGCGCGTGCCAATCCCCCCCTGGAATTTTTGGGCAAACATGCGCTCAAAATCTATTTACTCCACCAACCTCTGTTTTATGGTTTGGCCGCTCTTGTTGCTTGGTGGCAAAAGCTAGATTAATGCTGATTCAAACGGCCTCATAAATCGACAAGGCCCTGTGGCCTGTGGCACAGTCTTGTCTCTATGATGAACACCTTTTTCACTTACTTTCATAAAACTGAAAAAATGCTAGGCCACGTGAAGTTCGCGGTCTCCATTATTGCCATTTTTGCCATCTATCTCACCTATGGCACATTTATGGAGTCCTATCACGGCACTGATTACGCCAATCGATTGGTGTATAAGTCATGGCCGTTTATGGGCGTACAGTTTTTGATGTTTCTGAGCATCCTTGTCGCCACTCTCCAGCGCCTTCCCATGAAGAAGCATCTCTATGGCTTCTACGTCATTCACTTAGGCCTCATCACGCTTTTCTTGGGCTCATTTATTACCTATCAAGCGGGCGTTGATGGCAACCTCACGCTGGCACCCAACACACCTGCCAGCGAAGTGATGCTCAACACGGATCAATTAAAGCTGCAATTCACCCAAGACCAGAAAGAGTT
>JBIKNE010000285.1:0-3880 GCA_044358855.1 Bacteriovoracaceae bacterium
CCTGGCCGACCTGTGGTTTATTTAAAACGATATTGGCCAAATAATCCGCAAAGCCTTCATTAAGACCGCTGATTTCATTATTCACTGAATGAGGAAAGAGTGCGTGGAAAAGTGAGTGGCCGGCTTCATGGATAACCACCGAAGGATCAAATCCTGAACGATTAATTTTTCCAGCGCCTAATAAAGCCGCTAAAGGATTTGAACTGGCCGGCAAGAATGAAAGTGTTCCGTCGGCAGGATTAAAGAAAGCGTTATTGCGCATGATTTTTGAACTGCCCGGATCACGCACTTCACGTGTGGTCAGAACTCCCACACGTCCGGTAGGTCTAAGGTCAAGGCGTTCACGGGCCATCGAATAAAAGCGTGAGAGCCAGTAATAAACAGTTTGTTGTTCAAGGACTTCTTTGCCTGATTTGGCATCTGAGTTCTGACAGTTCTTAAAACAAACTAAGAAGTCTTCTTCTTGATAAAAAGCTTTAGGAAACAGACTAGCATAAGAATTTGTTGGGTCTTTAAGGGTAACATTTGACAGCAATTCTACTGGCACATCATCAGCTTTGACCTTCTTCCACATTTCTTCATTAGATGCGAGGCCATAGTTACCCACCACTCGCAAGTTAATGTCGGCCATCGCCGTCATTGAAGTCGCAAGCATAAGAGTGGTCGCTAGTAGAGCAGTCGTCATACGCATAAGAATCCCTTTGATGAATAAGAGAATTGTAGGGAGCCCAGAAATTTTGTGGGGTTAAGCTGTATTTTTTACCTGAAACAGAGGTAGGATCCGGCATGGACAATGAACTACAAAACTACTGCATTGAGCACTCTAAGCGCCCGTCATCACTAGCGAAAGAGCTCGAAACCTATACCCGGGCCGCTATTCCCGGCAGCCAGATGCTGATTGGTGAGATGGAGGCTTCGCTTCTAACCCTCCTTATCCATAGCATTGGCGCCAAGAGAATCCTGGAACTGGGAACATTCACCGGTTACTCGGCCCTCTGTATGGCGGAACAACTTCCCCACGATGGTGAATTGATAACTATTGATATCAACACGGGCACGACTGCGATTGCCCAAACCTATTGGGACAAAAGTCCCCATGGCAAAAAAATCAAGGCAGTGCTCACACCCGGCACCGACTATCTGCCCACACTTCAAGGCAACTTCGATTTAATTTTCATCGATGCTGATAAAGTGAATTATCCCTTCTATCTCACTTGGGCACGCGAACATCTCACAGAAAGCGGTCTGATTGTCGTCGACAACACTCTGTGGAGTGGCAAAGTGCTCCAGAAAAATCCCGATGCGCACACCAAGGCGATTCAAGAAGCGAATGCCATGGTGGCAAGCTGGGATGATTTTGTGACGAGCTTGTTACCGGTGCGAGATGGGATGATGTTGGTGAAGAGAAAGCGCAAATAAATAAGGCCCTCTTTCGAGGGCCGAATCAATTAGAACTTAGCCACCAAGCTTGTAGTCGTGATGTAGTCGTAATTCTTGAGGCCTGTGTTGGCAGGAAGATTATCGTAAAGCCCTCTGTAAGCGACTTTGAGAGAGAACATGGAAGTCAGGATAGAAGTTAAAGAGGCTTCTCCTGTAGTCATCCAGTCGCGGCCATCAGAGAAGTTAGGGACGTATTCAAGCCAGATTTTCCACTGAAGAGTTTCAGAATATTTATAGGCCCATTCGGTGAATGTGCGCGCCTTGTGCTGATAAACGTTCTCGGCGATATAGCGATCTTCCGCGGTATAACGATATGACAATTCAGCGATCCAGGTTTGTTTGTCATTTTTAATAATGGAGTACTTACCACCCAAGTCTGAGTTGTAACGAGCTTTCACATCTTGGAAGCGGTTACCCTCAATGATTTCACCTACGATCGCCGAGAAGCGTTCAGAAATACCTAGCTCGAACTGACTATTCACGTCCCAGTTACGCGCCGAAAGTGAGTTGTTAGCTTCACCGTATGTGTAGTGACCACCAAATGAGAGTGAGTTTTTTTCGAATTGATATTTGTTTTTAGTGATTGAGTTATAGGCCTGAAGTTCAGAGTTACCGCCGGCATTGACGAGTGAGAGTTCTGATTCGTGAGTGAGAGCAGCGAGAGCAGGGAATGCACACAACAGTGCCAAGACGAACATGAGCCTCATGAAAATCCTCCAGAAAAAATGACGTAAAAAGAAGACGAAGGATAGTCGGATGGGGAGGAGTTGTTAATGAAAAAAAGCAGCAACCTCAGGGGCGAGGCTGCTGCATTGAGAGCTAGTAATTATTTAAGAAAAGCTTCTGTGCCGCTCTCTGCGTCAAAAAGACGAACTTCAGCAGTGCCACGGTAAGTAACTACTGAAATACAGAAACGTCCGTCTGTACCAGCAACAGTGTTGTAAGTTGCTGGGCGATTGCTGCGGTGATCAACCAAGACGCGGATGAAACTTGGTGTGGTGGCTGCATTTTCAACCAGGCCGCAAAGTTCTGCTTGTGGCTCACCAGAACGTAGGTAAACGTAAGAAGTGATTTTTACAGTAGCAGCGTAAGCTGAAGAGGTCAGGGCAAGAGCAGCGATAATCATAAGCTTCTTCATAATATCTCCTTGATAAAGCATGAGTGTAATAAGCGTCTCAAACTCTTTTTGGGTTTGTCGCGTGACAAAACGTTTTGCTCAGGTTTAATTGTCTACCCCCTACGGAGATAGCGTATGAAATTTTTGGTTATGGCCGGATTTCTTCTGCTCAATTTGAATGTTCACGCTGCTGATTCCATCGTTTGTATGGAAGATGCGGGCGATGTCGTCTTGCAAGTTGAGATCTCACTTGATTGTGAAGTTGCTATTGCTGTCGCTCGCAAATGTTCGTTCGGCACCTCGGCCGATGTGGATACTGTGGAAGCAGCCGTGAATGTTTGTTTTACTGAACTCGGAAAATTGAGTCGTGAAGATTTTCGTTTATATAAGTCGATGAATCGTCGCTGTAACAATGCCTATGGTCAGCCAGGTAGCGACTATGCTTCTAAAGCTGCACAATGCCGCTTGAACGTCATGGAGTATATCCACGACGTCGTGACGGCCCGCTAATTAGACTCCTGACTTACCGTAATTTGAAAGCACTCGTGCCGAAGGATCGTTGACGTTGCATCCTTCCCACGATTTGTTCGGCATCCAGAAATCTTTCACCATGCCAGCTCTGCCTGGATAAAATTCTTCAAAGATTTCGCGATACCAAAGTGATTCTTTGGTGAATGGAGTGCCGTGTGGGTATTGCACGCGGGCGCGCTCAAGATCAGCATCAGTGTATTTATTTTCAGCATAGGCCTTAAGCGTGTCGACCATCGAGTGGCCTACGGCATCTGAGAACGCGGCTTTTTCACGCATGAGAATTTCGTCTGGTAGAATCTTCATGCCATCAAAGGCTTTGCGCAGAATATATTTTCCCACGCCAGTGGTATTCATTTTGAGTTCAGTCGGAATAGACATGCAGTAGGATACAAAATCCAAGTCCGCAAACGGAACTCGTGCTTCAAGTGAATGAGCAGAGATACAGCGATCAGCGCGAAGTACGTCGTACATGTAGAGTTCATCGACACGTTTAGTGGCTTCTTTTTGGAATTCAGCACCGTTCGGAGCAAAGTCAGTGTATTTGTATCCGAAGATTTCATCACTCACTTCACCAGTGAGAACAACTTTGATCTTAGTTTTTTCATGAATGTATTTGCACACCAGGTACATGCCAATTGAGGCGCGAATAGTGGTTATGTCCCATGTCTCAAGGTGCCAGATGACATCGCGAACATTGGCGAGCGTGTCTTCTTCGGTGAAATACACTTCGTGGTGATCCGAATGAATGAAGTCAGCCACTTTTTTAGCGTACGGAAGATCAATCGGACTTTT
>JBIKNE010000287.1:0-3868 GCA_044358855.1 Bacteriovoracaceae bacterium
AGTGATCCTTGAGTTTGAGATCTTCGAAATAGCGAAAGGTTTTCATCGAGTCAGCTGCTTTTTTAATTTGGCACCTAGACTCACCACTTGGCGAAGCTGGCCGGGAATCATTTGCGGCAATACATCTAAATCTGAACGCTCGAAGCGCGCCTTTTTAAAATAAAGAGCCTTAGATTGACGAACGACTTTCTCAAAGCTCTCCACATTGAAATCTTCCCAATTTGATTCGGGAACAATGCTTTTTGCCGTCGCATTTTGAAAACGGAATGTTTTATTGGCAAAGGCCATATTGGCCTGCACTTGGCGATCAAAGATATGCTCAGGAATAGTGCGCGGTTTACCCTCTTCAATTGGAAAACCATAGATCGCACCAATGGACTTCATCATAAAGCCCACGGTGACTCCACGATCCATCGAGGCATGCACGAAGCCTTCTGTTTCATTGACACTCAAGCGATCGATTAATACCAGCAGCTGATCAATCGGCAATAAATTAATTTCGGCTTCCGGACGAATATTCACTTTCATTTTTTTAGCACCGGCTTTTTTTGCCAGAGCAAAAGCACGCAGGAACATATAAAAACCAAAACACTTACCGGTATAAATCCCACGACCACTCTCACCCACCACAATTGAGGGGCGCAAGATACAGAGCTTAGGCCCTCCCTGGCGCGCACGCTCAGTGAGTGACATCTCGGTTGCCCATTTTGAAGTCTGGTAACCATTCACGAGTCTTGGAGTGAGATGAAGCGCTTCAGGGATCACATCCCCAGGATTAAGGCCGCACGTATAAGCGGTAGAAACAGAAATAAATTTCTTCGTCTCAGGCGCAAACTCCGCGACAGCATTATAGAGACCTAAGGCCATCCCGAGATTTGTTTCTAGTGAGCGAGGAAGCTTATTCAGTGAATAGGCCATATCGGCGGCTGCGTGAATGACGGCTTTGATTTTTTCGACACCTGACTGGCGCAGCAATTGAAAGCTAGAAAATTCAGAGCCCGGCGCCCACGGCACAACGACAAGTTTATCAACTGAAGGACGCTCGCACGCATGAGAGTCAGCTAGCTTATTGAGATGAGAGACAACTGCTTGTTCTCGACCAGGTCTAACAAGTGCTGCGACATACTCTCCACGCAAAAGTGCCTTAAGTGTCCACTCTCCACCGACAAATCCTGTCGCACCTGTCACCAGTGTCCATTCAACCACGAGACTCTCCTAGATACTTATGACTGCGACCTGTTTTGAGTCCACCTGGATTAAACACATCCTTAGGATCAAACATTCTTTTAAATGATTTTAAAACAGCCGCACCGCCAGTTCCCAATTCATGGGCCAGCCAAGGCAGATGCTCAGTCCCCACAGCGTGATGGTGAGAGAGCGTTCCGCCGGCCGTGACAATCGCATCAGTCACGCGCGCTTTCATGCGATAGTAGCGCTCGAGAGTTTGATCGCCTCCGAGCATCGCCCATGTGAAGTATAAACATCCACCGGTGGTATAAGTATGTGAGAGATGACAACCCACATAGTGAGAGACACCTTCTAAGCGCGCGCCCTCTTCAACCGCCGCTAAAACTTTGGCGTGCAAATCAAAAAGATTATTCCAAGATGTTGAAGTCTCTGCCACATCCGCCATGCCACCATAATCCATCACGTAGTCGCGCAGATAAGGCGTGTTGTATTTATCTTTTGACCAGGCATCGCCAATTGAATCACCCAGTGGAAAACCACCGAGTTTTTTAAAAACACGGGCAGCCCATTGAGCACGGAATTCTACTTGCTCAGCACTTCCTTCAAAGCCCACCACCATAATAGACGGACGAGTGTAACCCAAAGTCTTTAACAATTTTTTTACTGGCATCTCAACAACGGTCTTATGAATCGGCTTAGGAGATTTTAAGTGAAAGGCCAACTCCGTCTCACCTTCATCCTGCAATCGCACCAGACTCGGTTTAATATCAGCATCATGACAGGCCTTGACGGCCTCAAGCCCTTGGGCGAATGATTTGAATAAAAACCCAACATACTTTTTCTTCTGAGGCACACGATGCACTCGCATCCACGCGCGCGTGATCACACCAAACGATCCTTCACTCCCTATCAAGGGAGCGACCACATCAGGTCCAGCCGAGGTAGCTGGAAAAGGTTTCATCTCGAGCACATGTTCACCCGTCACTGCATGAAGCGTTTCTACCATATCCTCAATACGCCCATAGGCATCCGACTGCATGCCCGCCGAGCGAGTAGCAATCCAGCCACCTAAAGTAGAAAATTCAAAGGAATCGGGAAAATGTCCTAGCGAGAATCCGTGCTCTAAAAGCTTCGCCTCTAACACAGGCCCTGTGGCACCTGCTTCAAGCAAGGCCAGATTAGATTCAGCATCAATTTCTATAAGCTCATCCATCGAGCGCATATCCAGCGAGATTACCGGAAGCTTCGCTTCAGGTTTCACTTCAAGTGCGTTCACAATATTGGTGCCGCCACCAAAAGGAATCACATGCACCGAATTCTTCTTCGCCCACTCAACGATCTCCACCACATTCTCATGGGACGAGGGCCACACCACTACATCCGGTGCACTCTCGACAATACCCTTACGCGCGCGCCACAAGTCGGGAAAACTTTTTCCAAAGGCGTGCGTGAGCCTTTCAAATGAATCAGTACTCACAAACTCAGCACCAACCAACTCCACAAGAGACTCAAGCTTGGCAGACGACAAACGAATCGCTGGAAATTGAATAGAAGCAAGATCAACAGGCGGTTGATAGAGATCACGCTCAATGCCGAGCTTCTCGCGCACGAAAGGCCACAGCTCAGGCTTGTCTTCCATAGGAAAAGTGAAATGCGGGTGACCCCAGCCATGCCACTTCATACTCTTAGGTCGGGTGAATTCCATCCTATGAGTCTAGGTAAGAGCGTCCCTACGAGTCAAATGAGTTTGTTCTTGAGTTAGCGACAAGGACCGCAAGTGATTTCAGGAAGTCCCTGATCAACAATACAGGCGACGCCTGGTATCGGAAAACATTCGTGGAGTTTGCTTTGAGCGGCTTCGCATTCGTAAGTCTCGAGCATTAAACTCATCTTACGAAAGCCTGCCTCATCGTGATGCAAATGGTGGAAGAAACTCTGACAATCTAGCTCAAGTGTATCGGCCGGCTTTGTGGTGTTCATACGCCAGGCCCAATCCATCCCAGGGGACAACTCCAGCGAGACAGTCTCAAAGGGGCCCCAATTAGCAGCGGAAACAACAGCAGGGACAAGCAAAAACAGAATAATAAATAAGCGCATCTTGTGAGTGTAATCTCAACACACAAAAGCCCCTATCCCGGGCATTTTTGCCGCACTGCCCGCCGCCATTCCCGACCCCTTTACTATTCCCAACCCTACGCATCTCAAGTAGCTTAAAACCACGCACCCGTAGCTCAGCTGGATAGAGCGTCAGCCTCCGAAGCTGAAGGTCATGAGTTCGAATCTCGTCGGGTGCGCCATTTTTGATAATATACCCACTTTAAACCAATCCATTCGTACTATTTTTATTAATTTTTAATTTTCTGTGTCGCCGCCAAAAGAGTGAGTCCAAGCAGCTGACCTCTTCCATGAAACATCGTGGAGGGGGAGAGGTCAACTGCGATCCGGGCGAACGAAATTGAAGCGGCGATAGAAAATTATTTTAAAATTCAAAAACTTGTAACATCTAATTTCATTTTGATTATTGGACTCATCTTTGGACTGAGTACAATGAGTGTCCAAAAATAAGTCCAATACTTTCTTGCTTTAGCATGAAGTTCTTTTTATTAAAAAGTGGATGTTAACTTAATTGAAGAACTAGTTGGCTAAAATAAAAACGCCTGAGATTATTTTTGTCTCGGGC
>JBIKNE010000288.1:0-3852 GCA_044358855.1 Bacteriovoracaceae bacterium
GAGAATACAGACAATCGCTTCTGAGTGACTCTTCAAATTCGGCGCAAAACCACCTTCATCACCGACGTTCGTCGAATGGCCGGCATCGTGAAGCACTTTTTTCAAATGATGGAAGACTTCAACTCCTGCGCGGAAGTTTTCTGAGAAACTCTTCTGCATATGAGGCACGATCATAAATTCTTGAATATCGAGATTGTTCGAAGCGTGCTGACCGCCGTTGATAATATTCATCAAAGGAGTTGGCAGAGTGAGTTTTCCGGCAGCATTTGGAATTTTCAAATCTTCTGCAAGATAACGATAAAGCGGTTTGTTTTTTTCCAGAGCAGCCGCACGACAGATTGCCATTGAAACACCCAGGATCGCATTGGCACCTAGCTTTTCTTTATTCTCTGTCCCATCCAAAGAAATCATCAAGTGATCGAGCGCTCGTTGCTCTGTTACAGATTTTCCAATCAAGGCAGGAGCAATGACTTTGTTGATATTCTCAACGGCTTTCAAAACACCTTTGCCCATGTAGCGCGACTTATCACCATCACGAAGTTCCAGTGCTTCACGTGAGCCAGTCGAAGCACCAGAAGGCACCGACGCTCGGCCAATTTTTCCAGACTGGGTAACAACATCGACTTCAACGGTGGGATTGCCACGTGAATCGAGAACTTGGCGCGCATGAATTTTGGTGATCTGAGGCATGATGGGCTCCTAGAGTTTGGGAGCCCCCATTTTAGACATCAAAACTTGGGACCTCAAGCTACTTTTTTAACGGCTGCTTGTAAGAAAGGAATCGCCCATTCTGGTGGCTTAAGACTAGATTTAGGGAACGGGAGTTTGTTAGCAATAAACTCTTCAAAGAAAGTCGGCACATAGCCCGTTGGCGCCATCTGGCCAATAAACTTACCGTTTTCGTCTTTACCGGTTTGGATCCAGCGGAAAATATCTTTCACGATATAGCGGCCATGTTCATCAACACCTAAAACTTCTGAGATATGCGATGTGCGTCTACCACCATCGTGATAACGCGCACACTGAACAATCAGATGCAGAGCGTTTCCGACCATCTTACGAATCGCGTCAGGTGGAATGCGTGTCTCCCCCATCAAGCACAAAGTCTCAAGACGAGTACAAGCATCATCAGGTGTGTTGGCGTGAACTGTTCCCATGGAACCATCGTGACCTGTTCCCATGGCGTTCAAAAGATCCAAGGCTTCAGGTCCGCGCACCTCACCGACGATAATTCGATCGGGACGCAAACGCAGAGCTGATTCAACCAGATCACGAATATTCACTTCTTTAATACCACGATCAGGATTTGCCTTTCGTGTTTCAAAGCGCACCACGTGATCAGCTTTGATTTGTAGTTCAGCGGCATCTTCAATAATCAAAAGACGTTGATGCTTGGGCATACGACCACCCAAAACGTTCAACATCGTGGTCTTACCAGAGCCGGTACCACCACTCACCAGAGTGTTTTTTCCCAGATACATACAGCAATCAAGAAAACGCGCGCCTTCTTGCGAGAGAGAACCAAAATTAATGAGATCTTTCAGACCTAACTTTTCTTCTGAGAATTTACGAATTGCAACAGTTACACCGGCACGCGCCATCGGTGGAATTACCACGGCAATACGACTCCCATCAGGTAGACGAGCATCGAGTCGTGGATTATCAGCATCAATAATACGGCCCACCGATTGAGCAATGGCACGCATTGAAGCCATCAGCGCTTCATCATCAGGGAACTTATTTGGCACACGAATACACTGCCCTTTCTTTTCGATAAAGATATCGAAAGGACCGTTGATCATGATTTCTGAGACGCTCGGGTCTTTCAGCAAATCTCCAATCGGGGCCAAGAGATTTGCAATCGCGTCGCGAAAGACTTCTGACATGTCACCTTTCCCTTATTCGTATTCTTTCGGCGTCCATACCGCCGGGTCATTCTGACCAGCAAGTCCACGCACCGGGCGTGGCTCACTCTTCTTAATCACTGTAATTTTTCCGTCGTGTTTACTTGATGGACAATAAAACGAAAACTCCCCAGCGGTATCAAAGACTGCTTCTGCTTCAGCAATTTTGCCTTTGTTTGCCGCTAAGAAAACTTTGTGTCCTTGCACCAACAAGCAATCTGGTTCTTCAACTGTTGAAGTCACATAAAACTTCACTTTCTCACCTTGAAATACCGTGAGTGACTTGGGGTAATAACCCTCTTTGGTCACAATCACGCTGATCTCGCGACTGGGAACTGTGGGCCCTGCCCAACACAAAGTTGATAACATTAAACCAGCGATCCATAATTTCATAGGCCTCCTCCTGGAGGAAATCATGTGAACTTATCGGAAGAATTAGGGAAATCCTGAAAGACTCAAGTTTGTTTTATAAGGTTTGATTGACCGGATAGAAACTAAAGGCTGGCGTTTCATAAGGGTGCGAATCTTTAAGAGCTTTCAAAGCAGCTGGTAAAAACTCTTCGGAGCAAAGCATTTCAACTTTAAGTTCCCTGACTATTTCGATCTGACTCTCCTGACCAATAAATGGCTTACTGCCTTTCAAGGGACGGAACTGTCCGCTTCCTAAAACTTGCCAGGCGCAAGAATCGTAAGCACCCATTTTCCCCGCTCCCGCAGCAAAAAGGGCAGCCTTTACTGATTCGCAAAAATCTTCTGGAACATAAATTATGAGTTGGAACATCTTTTAAACTTATCTGATCTTACATTTGTCAGCGCTAACATTTCCTAACATTACAAAATGAGAGAATTTTCATTTGAGACAAACAAAAACTTACAGATAGTTCGTTTGTCAGTTTTTTAATTGGCAGAGGATTCACTCTCACGAAAAGATCATTCTCACTTAACAAAAGCCTGACAGGAATTGGGCTTGCGGTCACGGAGGATTGACGAATGAAATTCACAGCAAAAATGTTCGCGATGGTACTCGCACTCTCAGTAGCAACAAATGGCTACGCTTGTACTGAAGATGGCACAGAAGGGATTGCACCTGAAAACGACTTGTTCATTCCAGCGAACATCAAAGGCCTGAAGACTGGTATCTCGGAAGAGAAGTTCAATGAAGTGATCGACAAAGTTTCGGCTGTCTACGCTCCCATTATCTCTAGCATGGGTGCTCGCTTGAATGTAGAGCGCAACTGGGAAGATGGCACAGTGAATGCTTATGCATCACGTTCAGGTAACACCTGGAACGTTGCAATGTTCGGCGGTCTCGCTCGTCACGCCACTATCACTGAAGACGGCTTTGCTCTTGTTGTATGTCATGAAATTGGTCACCACATTGGTGGCGCACCTAAGAAAGGCGGCGGCTGGTTTGGAGGAATCACTTGGGCTTCAAACGAAGGCCAGTCTGATTACTTCGCAACTTTGAAGTGTTTGCGCAAAGTGTTTATCACTGAAGACAACGCTGCAGTCATTGCTTCAATGAATATTCCTGAGACTCTTAGAACTTCATGTTCAACAGCTTACACCAGCACAGACGACCAAAATATCTGTATCCGCGGTGGAATGGCAGGAATGTCAGTATCAAAACTCTTCCAAGCTCTTCGCAACGCCACAGTTGAACCGAAGTTCGATACTCCAGATCCACGTGTTGTGACTGCAACTGACCACAACCACCCTGCTTACCAGTGCCGCTTGGACACATATTTCCAAGGTGCACTCTGTGAAGTTTCTGAAAACGATAACGTCAGCGACACTGACGAGAAAGCAGGAACTTGTAACCTCTCAACAGGTCACACTTCAGGCATTCGTCCACTTTGCTGGTTAAAGCCAGTAGCTAACTAAAAATCCGGTCAAATTGACTTAAAAAGGCTCCGCAAGGGGCCTTTTTTCTTTAGATTATCTCAAC
>JBIKNE010000289.1:0-3850 GCA_044358855.1 Bacteriovoracaceae bacterium
TTGAAGTTTCTTTTCACCAGCAAAGTCAGTCTCGCCTATCAGCACTGCCATTTGATTGCGGTGATGTGCCAGTACATCCTTTCAAAGCAGAGCTGGTATCAACCGAAGCATCTTGAAGTCTTGAGCTTTGTCTCCTTCTTCAGCGACATTACGCTGAAATCAAACGAGCAAATCTCAATTGTCTCCGATAAGGATCTGCGCAAGTCGAACCTAGAAGATGATGAGCGCCAGGCGGTTTTAACCCATGCTCGTGATGCCGCAACTCTGTTAGAACGTCACCCGGGGGCCAATGAGTACATTAAAACTGTTTTGCTGCAGCACCACGGAAAACTTGATGGCGTGGGCTTTAATGACTCCCCAGGCGAAGATCTCCACCCACTTTCAAAAGTTTTCATTATTGCCGATCGTTTTGTGAAGATTCTATTGCGCCCCGACATGCCTTCCAGCAAGCGCGAAATCCTGCCACTGCTCTACTCACAGTACACCAACCCGTCTTATCAAAAGATTATCAAGGCGTTAGAGCAGAAATTTCAGGCCTAAATTCCCAAAAGCCGTTGACGAAGGCGCTTGGCCCCTTTAAATTCTCAGACCTATGCGGGTGTAGCTCAGTTGGTAGAGCGTCACGTTGCCATCGTGAAGGTCGAGAGTTCGAATCTCTTCGCCCGCTCCAATTTATCACCAAATAAAAAAGCCTCCCGCGTGGAGGCTTTTTTATTTCAAAATTTCTAATCACTTAAAATTACTAGGGAGTGATTGAAGCTCACCAGTCTTCATTTCAAGACATTTCAAAAAACAGGAAAAAGGCGATAATGGCCACGACAAAGCAGATTTTAGGAAAAGTGGCGCTGATTTAGGTTTACTAATCTACATTTACCCATTTCGAAAAAGATGTTTTATCCAGAGCCACGCTGCATTTACATGGGAAAGGTTCCTGACAGCTTTGGGAGATGCCATGTAAATATCAACTGGGATGTTCGGCCACCCCTCAACTTCAATAGGATTTAGCGATTTTAAATACAATCCGAAAACTTCTGGCAGTAAAATGACCCCGGCTCCCCTTTCAGCAGCTATGATATTTGAGGCAAGCCGATCAGATACCAAGCGAAATTGGTCAACATTAATATCTGACACAATTTTTTTTAAAAGCTTCACCTGATCGGGTAAACAAACAAAAGGTAAACTCGTAATCTGCGTCTTCGCATAGGTGGACGAGAACATCTTATGTCCAAAGAATTTGAGAGATGAGCTTGTAAGCCTTAAATTCACAGAATCAGCCTTGGAAGGCTTATCCAAAAGTATCGCAATATCACACTCGAATCTATTAAGATCAAACTCCCGATTAGCGGTGCTTAATCTAATGCGCACCAATGGGTTCTTGTTTATGAAATCATGCAAATGACTTGCAATCATTCGATCTGCTATAGAGCTCGGACATGAGATGTGAACCTCACCCTGTGGTTCTTGATGATGTGTGGGATCAAAATTTCTCAACCCCAAAATCAAGAATTCAATTTTTTCAGCAGTCTCCAATAAATTTTTTACGTATGAGGTTGGTTCAAGACCCAAACGATGACGTGAGAAGAGCGGTCTACCAAGCCTGATCTCAAGAGATTGAAGTTGTCTCGAAAGAGTGGATTGATCAGCACCCATTTTTTTTGCAGCAGATGAGATCGACTTCGCCCGAGAAAGCTCAAGTAAAAAAATAAGATCGTTCGCTGTTAAACTCATTAATTAAATTAAACTCCAAAAAAAGCCTAAATGAACGTTGATAAGATTTTGATATATGTAAGCTAGAAAAATTGAGAGATCAAGAACCATGCAAAACCACATGTCTCCCATGAGGTATTGCTTATTTACAGCAAATTCGAACACGACGAAAATTAAAACTACTTAAAACGGAGGTAAAATTCGTGTTGAAATTTCTCAAAAAGCTTTTATTGATAATTCCATTATTTCTTTTCTCTTCGGGAAGTATGGCTGGGCAACTAACCGTAGCAACAGATCTAATTCAGCCATTTCTCCTCGGGGGATGGAATCTAAACAGCTACTATTACTATAATAATGGCTTAGTTCTTGGATGGTCGCATGGGGATAATCTAAAATTTTCTTATGATGACTCGTTTGCTACTAAGCCAATAAAAGAATCCCGGTCTAGCGTTTTTACAGACTGGTCTACCGGCCCTGAGTTGGGTTATCGTTTTGGTAAGTATTGGGATGTTAGGCTGGACTTCAAGGCCCACTATAACCGTATTCAATTTGAATCTACACCAACGCCATTGCGATATACAGTGTACACAGTTGGCCCAAGTATTTTCTATAATTGGTTTCCCTTTTCAAAAGATACAACAGGTTTTCTTGTTCAGTTTTCTTCTCGCTACTGGTTTCATGTTGCGGATGATTTTAATAAGAAAAACTTCACCTACACGGACAAGAATGGTAAGACAAAAAAACATAACCCTGAGACATTCTGGGATGGATCACTCGGTGGTTTCGGTGCAAATATTGCCTTTGGATGGGCATTCTGATGATAATGCTTTGAGAATTTTGGTTCATAGAGCACAAGTGACTTTAAACTGGCAGACTTGTGTGTTGGTAAACACATAAATTCGCCCGTAAAGTCCGAAGCTTAGAATTGATTTCAATTGCGGTAAACTGATTGAGGACGCCTCCTGCAATCTGCGTTTCATGATTGAATCATCCTGGCATAAATCTCATATCTTAAATGGTTATGTGCGCCAGGATGAGACGGGCGAATTTGAGTGCTGTTTATTTACCAACACTCAAGTCCACCAGTTAAAACCCGCTCCAAACTATCACCAAGTATTGAAGCCTCCTTAGGGAGGCTTTTTTATTTCCTGAATTCATAACTACTTACTAAATTGAAGAAGTAATACATGTAACCCTTGGCATTATCAGCACCGTTTCAAATCTAAGTATCGCCTAATTAGGGCGTGTTGACGTTTGATGGCCCCGCATTAAAGTTTTAACCATAGATAGGCACAAGCGATGGCCAGCGTTCCCTGGTAATTGCGCTTCAACTTATCAAATCTCATCGCGATCCCACGATAGTGCTTGAGGCGAGCAAATAGATTTTCAACCAGATGCCGAAGCCGATAAATCCCCCTGTCATATTCTTTATTCTTCGAACGAGAGTTTATTTTCTTGGGTATCACCGGGATCGACTCGCATTCACGAATTACCCAGCGTAAGTAATCACCATCGTAACCCTTATCCGCCACGGTGTATTCACTGCGAGGAGTTCGCTCTACGAGCTCTGTCGCCATCTGAATGTCGTGCACTTGTCCCTCTGTAATTTCAAAATCAATGGGGTTTCCGCTGGAGTCAGTTACCATGTGGATTTTCGAAGTATTTCCGGCAACTGATTTCCCGATGGCACGCTCTTCACCCTTGCGAGCACCACAACTGTGCTGATGGGCCTTCACAATGCTACCGTCGATGAACTTCCACTCCATGTCGGGATTTTTGGCGAGTGCCTTGAAGATTGCCATGAGCTTGTCGCTCTTAGACCAGTCGTTGAAACGTTTGTAGATCTTGTTCCAGTCACCATATTGCTCATAGGGTAGATCTCTCCAAGGGCATCCCATACGGAGGCGATAGAGGATTACTTCGACGGTTAGGCGAAGAGATTTCTTGTCATAAATGCCTTGGTTTAAGATGATAGGGGCTAACTTCGCCCAAAGTTCATTCGTGAGCATCGGTCGTTGCACGGGTAAGTCCTCCAGATTTAGAATTAAGCATCCAAATCTTAAAGACTTACCCGCTTCAAATCACACGGCCCTGCGTCCACGGCCCCAAGTCAAAACGTCAACACGCCCTAACTTCATAGATA